>NZ_JBEXMX010000001.1:0-115387 GCF_040610755.1 Gordonia sp. NPDC003585
GTGCGCGTCGTCGCCGACGACACCTCGGCCGACCAAGCGCAGTGGCTGGCCGTCACACCGCCCCGGGTGTCGAACCTGGTGACGCTGAATTCGCTTGTCGGTGGCGAAGATCCGGTGCTGCTCGACTGGGAGGTGGCCTTCGCCTTCCCGTGCCAGCGTCCGGCGTCGGTCCACAACGGGGTTCTGGAGACCCCGATGTGGCGCATCACCCCCGACGCCGAAGGCGAGCGCGTGAACTCGCGCCGCTGGATGGCCGGTGACTACGGCGGCCCGCTCGGCATCGTGGAGAACGAATTGCGCCCGACCGTCCTGCCGGCCTATCTCCGCAACGACTGGGCCAAGGACTGGGGCAGTCTGCAGCAACTGACTCCGCTGAAACCGCAAGTGCCCGCCCAGATCGACCTCACCGAGGACGTCCACTGGGGCTGGTGGACACCCGGACCGATGCGCGCGGTCAAGAACTGACCTCAACCTTGTTGATCGTGCGTCCCCAACCGTTGATCGTGCGTCCCCAACCGTTGACCGTGCAGCGCCACCCGCTCCCTGAGGTGCGAGGAGCGCCAGCGACGAGCCTCGAAGGGCCTGGTGAGACAACCATATTCATGTCACCAAGGGCTTCGAGGCTCGCAGGCTCGCACCCTTCGAGACGCTCGCAAGCTCGCTCCTCAGGGCGACGCCTCAGCCGGCGGAAGGGGACCTGGGCTCCCTGGCTCGCTCCCTTCGTGAAGCTCGCTCCTCAGCCCGGATCCGTGGAAGCGTGTCGAACGATGACCGCAAGGACGCAGACCGGCCCAACTCCGCTCCCTGAGGTGCTCGAGGCGCTAACCGAGAGCCTCGAAGGGCTGGTGAGACAAGGCAATTCGGCGACCATGTAACGACGGTCACCAGGCCTTCGAGGCTCCTCGCTAGCGCTCGTCGCACCTCAGGCAGCGGAATTTCGGGCCCAGCTCTGCCTTCCACGGATCCAAGCTCAGGACGGCGCCTCAACCAACAGGAGCCGGGCGGTCACGGGTCGGCCACGCCCGCGGTGACAGCAGGCGAAGTCCGTTGAGTGCGACCAGGATTGTCGAGCCCTCGTGTCCGGCCACGCCGAGTGGCAACGGTAGATGGCCGACGAGATCCCAGGTAACCAGCACCGCGATGAAGGTCGCGGCGATGGCGAGGTTGGCGATGACCACCCGCCGCGCGCGTCGGGCAAGGGCGAGCAGTGCGGGTACGGCGTCGAGGTCGTCGCGGACGATCACCACGTCGGCGGTGGCCAGAGCGAGGTCGGCGCCCATGTGGCCCATGGCGATTCCGATGTCCGCGGTGGCGAGGGCAGGTGCGTCGTTGATGCCGTCGCCGACCACAGCAACTCGGGATCCCCGGCCCTGGAGGTCGCGGACCGCGTCGACCTTGTGCTGCGGCAAGAGATCGGCGCGGACTTCGTCGATACCGACTGCCGGCGAAATGGATTGAGCGGCCGCCTTGTTGTCGCCGGTCACCATGATCGGGGTGCTGCCGGTCACCGAGGTCATTGTGGAGATGGCGGACGCGGCTTCGGGCCGGATTCGATCGTGCAAGCCGATGACACCGATCGGGTGTCCGTCGTCGAGGACTGCCACGCTGGTTCCGCCGGCGTCGTCGATGCGCACGCGCGAGCGGCTGACGCGCGAGTCTCCGAAAATCTGTGTGGCGTTGAGGACTTCGACCGTCCGGCCATCGAGTGACGCACGCACCCCTCGCCCCGGTAGCGCAGCGAAGTCGGCGACCGCGGCCACCCTGATCTCCCGTTGAGCTGCGGCTTCGACGATGGCGCGACCCAGCGGATGCTCACTGTCGTTCTCGGCGGCGGCAGCGATTGCGAGGACCTGGTCGGGGTCGTGGGTTTCGTCGAGGGCGACGATGTCGGTCACGACGGGCTGTCCGGTCGTGATGGTGCCGGTCTTGTCCAGGGCGACCAGATCGATATCGGCCAGCTTTTCCATGGCCACAGCGGATTTCACCAGGACGCCGCGTCGGCCTGCGGTGGCGATCGCCGAGAGCAGCGGCGGCATGGTGGCCAGCACGACGGCGCATGGCGACGCGACGATCATGAAGGTCATGGCGCGCAACAGAGTTGGCTGTAGCTCGGCGCCCGTGGCCAGTGGGATCGCGAACAGCGCCACGGTGGCGGCAACGACCGCGATCGAGTAGACGCGCTCGACCTTCTCGATGAACAGTTGCGTTGTCGCTTTGGTCGCACTTGCCTCGCCGACCATCGCGACGATACGTGCAACCACGGTGGCCTCGGGGTCGGTTCCCACCTGCGCGCGTAATGCTCCGGTGCCGTTGAGGGTTCCGGCGTAGACGGTGTCGCCGATCGCCTTTGCCGCCGGGAGTGGCTCGCCGGTGATGGAGGACTGGTCGACGTCGCTGGCGCCGTCGAGGACCGTGGCGTCGGCCGCGATCCGCTCTCCCGGCCGGATGACGATCACTTCGCCAACCGTCAACCTTGCTGCGTCGACCGTGGTCTCGGTGCCATCGGCATCGATTCGGGTGGCCTGATCGGGTGCGAGGTCGAGCAGGTTGCGTACGGAGTCCTCGGTGCGCCGGGTGGCCACGTCCTCGAGGGCGCCCGACGTGGCGAAGATGACGATCAGCAGCGCGCCGTCGAAGATCTGTCCGATCGCGGCGGCGCCGATGGCAGCGACGATCATCAGCAGGTCGACATCGATTATCCGGTGACGAAGCGCGGTCAGACCGTCGCGCGCGGACTGCCATCCGCCCGTGGCGTAACACGCCAGGTAGAGCGTCCACATCAGCCAGTTCGGCCCGCCGGCCACCTGCATCACCAGTCCGCAGACGAACAGGACGGTCGCGGCCGTCGCCCACCGCACCGAGCGCACCGCCCAGACGTCCGACCACCAGCGGCGTCCCGAGTCGCCGGTGGTGACAGCTCGCGAGGGGGACAGGAGTGTCGCCTCAGACATATGTAGAAGAATACACATGTAGATATGTACATATATTAGGGATGTGGTTGACTGCATTCATGGGCCATGGAGTGCAGGGAAGGTCGACGCCGAGCGGCCCACTCGACCCTGCGGCCGCGGCCACCGTCGCCGAGACGCTGCAGGCGCTGGCGTCGCCGAATCGCTTGCTGATTCTCACGCAGTTGCGGCAAGAGCCCTGCTCGGTGACCGATCTGGCCGAGGCGGTCGGAATGGAACAGCCGGCCGTCTCGCATCAACTGCGTCTGTTGCGAGCTCTCGGTCTGGTGGTGGGGACCCGTCAGGGGCGCAGCATCATCTACAGCCTGTACGACTCACACGTTGCGTCGCTGCTCGACGAGGCGATCTACCATATCGAACATCTCCGCCTCGGCGAGCGCGGCGACGACACCGCGTGAGCTGGCGAGTCCAGTCGTCGCCTCGCCAGGGGCTTCGAGGCTCGTCGCTAGCGCTCCTCATACCTCAGCCAGCGGGAGGTCGCTCCTCGCACCACAGCCGGCGGGGAAGCCGCTACTGCCGGATCGGCGCCGGGCTCCACAGCCCGCTGCGGACCGCGGTACCGGTCTGGATGTCGGCTTCGGTCGTGACGCCGCCGTACGGGTCGTAGCGTTCGAGCGCTCCCCAATCGCGTCCGATGTCGCCCTGTAGGTAGGTGGCAAGCGCCGTCGGCTTCTGGGACACCTCGAGCCAGCCGAGCGGTCCGCCGCCGAACGAGTCCTGCCACGCCGAGACGGCGGCGGCGAGGTCGGCGCCCGGCTTGATCCGCCACTGCGGAATCTCCGCCACGCCCACATTGTGGGAGAACGGACGCTGACACGGGAACGCCAGACCCGACGTCCAGTCCACCTGGACCGGATCCTCACGCCCGACGACGTCTTGCAGGGTCTTCATCTTCGGCAGGCGAGGCGGGGTGACGACGATGAACCGGTCCTCGGACAGATTGTCGTCGGTCGCGACGATGCGCACGGCAGTGGTGTCGGGCGGGAGTTCGTCGGTGTTGTAGCGCAGGTTTCGCCACGACGGGCGCGGTCCCGGATCGATGAGTTCGGTGTCGCCTGCAGGCTTGAGGTCGGCGTCGCGGGTGGCCGGTCCGATCGGGTCGGAGGTGTACTGCAGCGTGAGATTGGGGTTGTCGTATTCGCCGGCCACCGACATCGTCAACAGTGGTCGGTCACGCCAATTCGGTGGCAGCGCATACCATCCCGAGGTGAGTCGGGCCGGGACCTGATCGGTGAGCGAGTAACTGCCCATCACCGGGGTCCGCGCGCGGTCGAGGAAGAACGGCAGCGGCACATGGCTTCCGTTGACCCCCGCGACCGGTAGCGGATCGCCGCCGCCGGTGGCGCCGGGGTTGGAGTTGAGGACGTCGGGCGAGCCCGCCACGTTGCCGGCCAGCACGCCGAGCGAGCCCTCACTTGCGGTGCTCGACAGGTCGTCGGGGACGCCGTCGGGGGAGAAGCCGACGGTGCCCGGCGCGAGATTGGTACCCGGCGCCGGTGAGGGACCACCGAGTGGATTGGCCAGGGTGGCGTCGACGGGCGTGAGCATGTCGCGGTTGGGGTCTTCCTCGACCCACACCATGTCGGCCATGCCGCATTCGTGGCCGGCGAGCGCCTCGAGGTTCGACCGCGGCGTCGAGAACGAACTGCTCTGGTGAATCCCGGAGAACACCGCGGTGATGATCTCGAAGACGACCACGGCCGCGGCGACGTAGGCCAGGGGCGCTGCCGCCATCGAGCTGCCAAGACGTCGGTACGCGCGTGCATGTGTGGGGGCCGCGGTCTCGTCCGCCGGATCGGTCCCGGTGAACGGTTCGCGGAAGTGGAACCACAGGGCAACCAAGAGCAACAGCAGCGATGCGTAGAGCAGCAGCTGCCCCAGCATGAGCCCGCCGATGGTGACCTGGCTGATGCCCCACGGCATGCCCCAGGACGAGTAGTAGTAATACGAGTTCGGCGCGGTGAAGGCGACGCCGGTGATGAACAGCACGAGTGCGGCGAACAGCGTGCGATTGCGCCGCGAATGCATGGCCTGGTGGCTCGCCGCGATGGCGGCGATCGCGGCCAAAGCGGCGGCGAGCCCAGCGAACACACCGAAGTGATGGGTCCACTTGGTCGGCGTGAACATCAGGAAGACGAGCGACGCGAAGGTGATGCCGACGATCCGGCGCGACGGACCCAAAGCCGTTCCCGGGATGCGCGATTTGCGGATCAGCACGGCCGCGGACACGACCATCGCGATGATCATCGTCAGAACCGCGAAGCGACGCGCGATCGAGCCGTCGGCGGAGAACGCGAACAGCGCGCTGTAGCGGTCGATCTCGCTGAACCAGTGTCGGGACGGTCCAATCGCACTCTTCATCGTCGACGCCTCGAGGAATGATCGCAGCGTCAGATTGGAGAACACGACGAAGACGACGAAGGTCCCGGCGGCCACGATCGGCGCGATCAACGCGACATACGACCACGCCCCGTTGCCGATGGCGCGGGCCCGTTTGATGAGCGCCATGATCATCGGCCGTGCGCCGGCGATCAGGGCGGCCACCGCGAGCACGCCGGTCGGCCCGGCCGCCAGGCTGAACGCGCCGATGAGACAGGCCACCGCAGCCGGGAGCAGTCGGCCCGTGGCGATGGCTCGTTCCACCGAGCACCAGGTGAGCAGTGCGCCGAGGCAGATGATGGGCTCGGGCCGCAGGCCGTTGTTGAACGGGAACCAGAACGCGAGGAAGACGAAGGCGGCGGTCCAGTTCACCGACGTCCGGGTGAGTGCCGCACGTCCGAGGCGCGGCAGGACCTCGTGGCTGACGATGAGCCACACCAAGATGCCGCAGATCAGCGCGGGCAGCCGCATCCACGGGCTGGCAACGGAGACATGGCTGAGCAGCCCGAACACCTGGTAGTACCAGCCAAACGGTGCCTCTGGTGCACCGAACCAACGGAAGTAGTTCGCGGTGTAATCCGTGAGCTGGGCGACCCGCGACATCGTCAGCAGGTACCCGTCGTCGGACGTGTTGGGGCCGATCATGTGCCAGACGACGAGCGCGCCGATCACCACATAGTCGCGCGCGTTGAGGTGCCACCATCGGGCCGGCAGGAAGCGCCGATGGCGCCGGCCGTCGGTGGAGTCGAGCACGGCCAGTGCAGCCAACGACAACAGCGTCGCGATGACGCCGACGATCACGACCAGCCACTTCAGCACCGTCGGCGCCGTGTTGTATCGGGAATCGATGGTGACGTGCGCGCTGAGTCCGGCGACGTCGGCGGCCGGGCCCGACAGATCGGTGAACAGGCCGGTCACCTGCGGTCGCTGGTCGGGGAAGTACTCGTACTGGTCCTTGGTGGACGTCGACCCCATGAGCGGCTGCCCGTCGGGGCCGCGCATGCCGACGAACTCCGCCGACACGTCGTCGGCGTCCGCGTGCACCACGATCTCCCGGCAGTCCTGCGACCGGACGTCGGCCAGGGTCGCCGACGCCAGCGGCACATTGCGGTTGACGACTTCCACGGTGCGACGATCGGCGGGCTGATCCGGCGTCCCGGTGACGCGGATGAACAGGCCGCGCTCGCCGCTCTTCTCGGCCTGTTTCGGCGTGGTCGACAGCAGTACCGACTGGTCGCCGGAAAGACGGTCGACGGCCGAGCAGGGCACCGAGAAGTCCAGGTCGATCGGGACATAGCTGATCAGGGGGGCCGACACCGACCCGATCTGCCCCTCTTGCGGCCAGCTGATCTCGGCGGTCGTCTGCTTGACCGGCATCAGCGGGGTGGCGAGCGCCATGAACAGCCCGAGCAGACCGGTGACGATCGCGACGAGTTTGGCTCGTCTCACGGTCGGGGCTGATGGCACAAAGAGAGATGGTAGCCCCGCGCTCATGCCGGACCTGCCGGGACGGGTGCGCCCGGATGTCTCGCGGGCAACTACGCTTGGTGCCATGTCCGACGACGTCGACGCCGACCGTACTGCGGAGAATGCCGAGCCGCTCCCGATTCTGCTGCTCAACGGGCCGAACCTGAACACCCTGGGCATCCGTGATCCGGAGGTCTATGGCGCCTCGACGCTGGCCGACGTCGTCGACCTCGCCGAGCGCACCGCCGCCGACCTCGGTTTCGGTCTGCGCGCCGCCCAGACCAATCACGAGGGTCAGATGATCGACTGGATTCACGAATCCGTCGGCCAGATCTGCGGCATCGTGATCAACCCGGGCGGGTGGACGCACACCTCGGTCGCGCTGGCGGATGCGCTGGTCATCCCCGAGGTCCCGGTCATGGAGGTCCATATCAGCAACGTCGGCGCCCGCGAACCCTTCCGCCACCACTCCTACGTGTCGCCGATCGCGTCCGGCGTCATCGCCGGCTACGGCATTCGCGGCTATGAGTTCGCCGTTCGACGTCTGGCCGATCTGGTCGCCTGACGACCCTTGCCGCTGCGTCGTGAGTCCGATTCCGGTGGCTGAGGTGTGAGGAGCGCAAGCCGCCGGGCTGAGGAGCCCATGCGAGGTACGAGCATGGGGCGTCTCGAAGTCGACGAGCCTCGAAGCCCTTGGTGAGACACGACGACTAACTGCAATCAAGGGGTTGCACTTCATGTGCGATGGTGCAACCATGGAGTTGCACATGAATCCACGACGAGGAGTTCTCATGACGACCGCCGATTACGACCGCATCGAACGAGAGATCAGCATCGACGCCCCGCCGGAACGCGTCTGGGAGCTGGTGTCCGAACCGGGCTGGTACATCAACGACAAGGAGATCACCGAGCACCGGATCGAGGTGCGCGGCGAGGTCACGGTCGTCCACGATCCGACGCATGGTTCGTTCGCGATGCGAGTCGTCGAACTCGACGAACCGCGGTACGCCGCATTCCAGTGGCTCATCGACGCCGACAACCCGCAGAGCACCTCGACAGTCGTCGAATTCTGGATCACCCCAACGGATTCTGGCGTGATACTGAAGGTCGCCGAGAGCGGGTTCGACTCCCTCGACGACACGGAGGCCGATCGACGCTCCCGGTTCGACGACCACACGGACGGCTGGCGCATCGAACTCGAGCTCGCCCGGGACTACCTCACCCGGCAGGAGTCCCGTGCCTGAGAGCGACGCCGCCACGGTCGAGGTCTTCGCCGCGCTCGCCGACGACAGCCGCTGGGAGATCCTGGTGCGCCTCGGCCGCGAGCCCGCGTCGGCCTCGACCCTGGCCACCGAACTCCCGATCTCCCGCCAGGCGATCGCGAAACACATCCGTGTGCTCACCGATGCCGGACTGGTCACGCCCGTCCGGGTCGGGCGGGAGATCCGACACGAGGCGGTCGGGTCTCGCCTGTCGGGAGTAGCCCGGCGTCTCGACGATATCGCCCGCGGCTGGGATCGCCGACTGAACCGGATCAAGACGATGGCCGAGAGTGCTGTTGACACCGACCCGGCTCGGCACACGTCGAAAGAGTGAGGGACGCGGCACAATACAGACGTGCTGCATCTCGAACTGTCCTGCCCCGGTCACCTCACCGACGGCGTTCTCGAACTCGTGACCGACGACGAAGCGGTCAGTTCGATCGCCGTCGTGCGGGGGGCGTCGTTGCGTCCGGTGGGCGACCTGGTGAAGGTCGACGTCGCTCGCGAGGCCGCCGACGATCTCATCGCCGCGATCCGTGAACTCGGCGTCGACAGCGACGGGTGTCTCCGGGTCGAAGAAGTCGAGGCGTTCATCTCGCGGCAGGCACTCGAGGCCGACCGTCGCGCACCCGGCTTCGGGTCGGATGCTGTGGTGTGGCCGCAAGTGGGCCTGCGCGCCTACGGCGACTCCGAACTCAATTTCACCTACCTCGGGTTCATGATCCTGGCGACGACCCTCGCGGCCATCGCGGTGGTTCTCGACTCGCAGATCCTCACCATCGGCGCGATGGTGCTGGGTCCGGAATTCGGGGTGATCATCGCGATGTGCGTGGGCGTGGTGCTCCGCCGCCCAAACCTGTTCTGGATGGCCACCCGCACACTGACGATCGGGTTCGCCGTCGCGATGGTGGCGACGCTGGCACTATCCGCGATCGCGCGCGGCCTGGGCTGGATCAGCATCGACGACATCACTCATCACCCCGAGACAGACTTCATCTACTCGCCGGACAAGTGGTCGTTCATCGTCGCGATCGTGGCTGCGGTAGCCGGCGTGCTGTCGATCACCTCCGCGCGAACCGGCGGCCTTGCCGGAGTGTTCATCTCGGTCACCACGATTCCGGCGGCCGGCAATCTCGCGCTCGCCGCGGCGTTCGCCGAGTGGTCCGAAGTACGCGGCTCCGCACTGCAACTCGTGGTCAACATCGTCGGCATGACGATGGCCGGCTGCCTGACGTTCTGGCTTCAGAAGCGACTGTGGAAACCGTTCTCGAACCGTCGCGCGGCGCGTGTTCGGGAGATCAACGACGAGTTGTCCTGAGCGAGCGTCGGCCTTACAGCAACCGGATGTCTCCCTCCGCTGGCTCGAGGCGCTGGCCCTTCTACCGCCGCCTGAGGTCCGACGAGCGCTGCCTCTACCGCTGCCTGAGGTGCGACGAGCGCTAGCGAGGAGCCTCGAAGGCCTGGTGACCTTTGCTACCGGGATGCCCAATTGCCGTGTCTCACCAGGGCTTCGAGGCTCTCGGCTAGCGCCTCGAGCACCTCAGCCGGCGGAAGGGGACTCAAGGAGCGGGGGCAGCGGGCGTTGTTCGGCTCAATTTCTCGAGGTTCTGCTACAGATCCGGGCTCAGATGTCGAGCGCTCGTCTCGCCGCGTCGGCCACGCTGCCGCGGTGGACGGGTCCGTGGCCGGGGTACAGGACGGTCGCGTCGAGTCGGGTGAAGTCGCCGACCGTGCGCCGGGCCTCGTCGACGTCGTGCTGGAAGGCGTCGGCGATGCATTGGGGTCCGGCGATCGCGGAGATCGGGTGTCCGGAGACCAGCGCGTCGCCCGAGACCAGCACCTGCTCGTCGGCGACGAGGTAGGCGCTGTGCCCGTCGGTGTGGCCATGGGCAGCAACGGGTTTCGGACGTCCGGGAAGATCCAACGGTTCGGGGAACGGTTGCGCGTCGGGCAGTCCGGTGCGACTGAGGACGCCGAGCGGTGTCACCGTCGCCAGCCATCGCAATACCCGTGGTCGGTAGGCGATCGGTGCGATGTCGCGGACGTCGGCTTGCTGCAAATACTCACGCCGCGCGTGCGCGACCTCGACCGGGTCCATGAACACGTCGAATCCGTAGCGCTTCTGCAGCTTTGCGAGTCCGCCGAGGTGATCGACGTGCGCGTGGGTGAGTAGGGCACCACGGATGTCCTCAGGTCGCGCGCCGATGGCGCGAATCGATTCGACCACCGCGTCGGCCTGTCCCGGATATCCACCGTCGATCAAGGTCAGATCGGAACCCTCTTGGAGGACAACCCAATTGACTGGACCGGTCCCGACGAGATATGCGGTGCCGGCGTCGCCGTCCACACGCTCGATCGTGAACCCGCTCATCGGGCAACCGCTTTGCGAACCACCAGCACGAACGGCCCGATGCCGTCGGAGGTGACGGTGAAGCGGGGGTCGGCGAACAACGCGGGATCGAAGGTCACGGTGTAGCGCTTCACATTCGGATCATTCGGGTACACGTCCTCGGCGAGGCGCAGGGTGTAGCCGTCGGGGCTGTAGCGGAACAGGAAGACGTTGGGCGCGGGCCACGGCGAGCCGTTCAGCTTCTCGATCAGTTCCTGCGGGGTCTCTGCCTTCGACCAGCGCTCGATCGCGGCCGCCCGCTTGTCGAACTCGGCCAATGGATTCGCGTAGTGCGAGGTGAGGCCCTGGAATCCCCAGTATGGATAGATCGACAGGAAGCCGTAGTCGGCGGTCAGCACGATGTTGTCGGTCGGCGCGCGTCCGGTCTGCGCCCGGATGAGTGTGTCAAGTTTGGGATAGTACGACTCGGCACCGGGCGGTCGATGATCGCCGCGTTCCCCGTAGCCATCGGTGTCGGTGTAGGCAGTGGTGATCTCGGTGCTCAGATGCGCCGGAATGCCTTGCGCCATCGCGATCGCCGCGATCGTCGCGAGGGCACCGACGACGAACCTGACGTCGCCGAACCGCCGAACCGCCCAGTGCGCCAACTCGACCACTCCGAAGACGCCCGCCGCCGACAACACCACCGCGAGAATCGGGTCGAGGCGGAAGGAGAGCAGCGTCGACCCGGCCGCCGTCATCAGCAACGACAACAGGCAGAACAGGTAGACCGCCACCACCGTCGCGCCGAACGCGAGGGCGGCGGTGCGCTGCCGGAACCGCAGCAGGATCCACACCAGTCCGATCATGGTGATGACGCCGACGAGGCTCCACTGGAACATCGGCACCGGCAGGATCGAACCCCGCTCCGGCAGATAGTGTTCGGCGGTTCCGCCGCTGGCCGGCTGGTTGGTCACACGCGCCCACAGATAGGGTGCCCAGACGGTCAGTGCGACGAGTCCGGTGATCGCACCGATGGCGACGAGGCGACCACCCACCGCGACGAGGATGGTGCGGCGTTCACTGCGCAGTTGGTCGGTCGCGACCGTCTTGTTGGCAACGCTGCGCCAGCCCTGCACGGCGAAGTACAGCGAGAGCAGGATCGCGACGATCGCGAACAGGCCTATGAAGAGTGTGTACATCGTCGCGCACAGCCCGACGAACAGGCCGGCTGCGATCACCGCGGGCCAACTCGTCGCACGCACCGGTCCGTCGGCCGCCCGCGATCGACCTCGCAACGCATAGGTCAGCACGATCACCATCGGCACGGCGAGCAGAACCAGCACGCCCGCATAGGGTTCCGGTGCGGCGTAGAGCAGTGCAACCGTGGTGACCGCCAGTGCGATCGCGCCCCCGCGATCGGCGCCGTACATCCGGTTGAGCAGGATCGCGGTGATCGCGGCGGCGATGGCCAGTGAGACGATCGCCCACGGCTTGTAGGCCTCCCAGCCGGGTTGCCCCATCACATTCGCGAATCGTCCACCCCACCAGAACCATCCGGCCGGATAGTAGGGCGGCAGGTCGACGTAGGTCATGTCCGCGAGATGTGGACTCGACGTCATGCGGGTGAGGTACTCGGTCCGGAACTCCTGGTCGACGGAGAGTCCGAACAGATAGAGCCGGGTCGCACCGAGCGGCATGCCGAGGGTGACGGTGACGAACCCCGCCATCGCCGCTGCCGACAGGAACGGAATCGCCACGCGCGCACGGCCGTAGCGATACAACAGCGCAGTCGCCACGACCACCGCGATCGCGATGATCTGACCCGCCGTGGTGAGTGCGCGCGTGACGTTCGACGCGTTGTAGGCGGGCCAGTCGACGACGTCGATCACCTTGAGGCCGGCCATCGAGACGACGGCCCCGACGACGACCGCGATCGCAATGGTGAGCGCGTCACGTCCGAGTCTCGACAGACCTGCGGTGGAAGAACCTGCGGGCGCGGTCATTTCTCAGATGGGCAGCTTACGGAAGACGGGCCTCGGGATATGCCGCAGGACCATCATCACGAACCGGAATTGTCCCGGCACCCAGACGATCTCCTTGCCCTTGGTCGCGGCGGCGACCGCAAGCCGGCCGACGTCTTCCTTCTCCACCGTCATCGGTGCTTCCTTCACATGCGCCGACAGGCGGGTGCGGACCTGTCCGGGCCGGATCACGAGAACCCGGGGACCGAACGGCCGCAGGGCCTCACCGAGGCCGAGGTAGAAGCCGTCGAGGCCCGCCTTCGTGGAGCCGTAGACGAAGTTGCTGCGTCGAACACGTTCGCCGGCAACCGAACTCATCGCGATGATCTGTCCGTGGCCCTGCTCGCGCATCTTCTCGCCGAGCAGCACACCGACGGAAACGGCTGCGGTGTAATTGATCTCGGCCTCGGTGACCGCGAGCTTGTGGTCCTGCCACGCCTGCTCGTCGTCGCCCTGGATGCCGAAGGCGACGATCGCGACGTCCACATCGCCGCCGGCGAAGGCCTTGTCGATCACGTCGCGGTGGGTGTCGGTGGCCCGGGCATCGAAGTCGATGAGCTCGACGCTTCTAGCGCCGGCCTGCTTGGCCTTGGCCTCGGCCGCCTCGGCGGTGGGGTCGCCGGGAACGGTCGCCAGGATGACGCGGGCCGGTCCCTTCTTGAGGTATTCGGCGGTGATGGCCAGCCCGATCTCGGAGCTGCCACCGAGAACCAGGATGGATTGGGGAGCGCCGACGGCGTTCATCATCTCTTTACTTCTCGCTTTCGATAGTCTGTGTGGTCTGGTTGCTGACCCTTCGAGGCTCGCTTGGCGGGTCCTGAGTAGCGAGCTTGCGAGCGTATCGAAGGGCGCACCTCAGGGAGCGGGGTGGGTCAGCCGAGCTCGAAACGACGGCCCATGTCGGACATGAACACGCCGTTCGGGTCGACGCGGCGTCGAACGGCGAGCCACTCGTCGATGCGCGGATACATCTTGTGGAAGCTCTCGGCCGAGGTGCGCGAGTCCTTGGCGGTGTAGAGCCGACCACCCATCGCCATGACCCGACGATCGAGTTCGTTGAGGAATTCGGCCAGGCCGTCCTTCACCGGGAAGTCCAGGCAGACGTTCCATCCCTTGAAGGGGAAGCTGAGCGGCGCCTTGTTGCCCTCGCCGAACAGCTTGATGACGTTGAGGAAGCTGACGTGGCCCGACGCCTGAATGTCCTCGATCAGCTTGGTGAACTCGCCCTCGTTGCCGGTCGGCACGATGAACTGATACTGGCAGAATCCGCCGCCGCGTCCGTAGGCGTTGTTCCAGTTCCCGAACACGTCGAGCATGTGATAGAACTGCGCCAGATTTTTCACCTTGCCCTCGCTGGGCGGCCCGATCCGGTAGTACGCCTCGCCGACCAGCGAGAAGCTGAGCTTGTTCGCCAGCCCGCGCGGGAAGACGTCGGGGAAGGTGATCAGCGGCTTGTTGTTGAAGCTCAGCGGGTCCTTGCGGTACTTCTCCGGCAGTTCGTCGAGCTTGGCCAGGTTGCCGCGGGAGAACGTGCCGCGCCCCAGCTTGGGGGGTGCGCTGATGGTGTCGAACCAGCCCGACGCGTACTCGTAGCCGTCCTCGAACCCGTCCTGAAGGTGCAGGTCGATGGTCTCCTGCAGCGTCGCGGTCTGGGCGGTGTCGGCGATGAAGTAGGCGCTCTCGGTGCGCTTCATCTGGATCTTGGCCCGCAACACGATGCCGGTCAGACCGATGCCGGCGACCGTCGCCCAGAAGATCGAACCGTCCGGATCGTCGTCGGACCCCTCGGGCTTCAGCGTCAGCACCCGACCGTCGGCGACCAAGAGGTGCATCTCGACGACGTGGTTGCCGAAGCTGCCCTGGCTGTGGTGGTTCTTGCCGTGGATGTCGTGAGCGATGGCCCCGCCGACGGTGACCTGCCGGGTGCCCGGCAGCACCGGAACCCACAGCCCGTGCGGCAGCGCGACCTGCATCAATGCGTCGAGGCTCAGTCCGGCGTCGACGTCGACGATGCCCGTCTCGTCGTCGATCGAGTAGACGCGGGTCAGTGGTGTCATGTCGACGGTGAGGCCGCCGCTGTTCTGGCCGGACTCGTTGTACGACCGCCCGAGACCACGCGCGATCACACCGCGCTTGAGGTAGTCGGGTTTGTCGGCGTTGTCGTCGGCGACGCGGGCCACCGCCTCCGCGATGACCTCGGGATACGGGGTGGAGAGCACGTGCCCTTCGGTGGGTGTCGTGCGGGACCACCCGACCAGGTGGCGGGTAGTGATCGGCAGCAACTCTTCAGTAGACATCGCACATGAGGGTACTCGGGTGATCCTGACGGGCGTATAAGCACGCTGTTCTCATGTGCGACCTTCAGTCACCGACCAGTTTCTCGGTCTCATCCGTCGGCGACGCGGTGGGAAAATTGAGGTCCGCGCATCCGTCCAGCAGGCGTTTGTCGTACGCGACGAGGGCGGTGAGGTGGTCACCCAGTTGCGCCGCGGACGCAAGGTGGATGGCATCCAGGGAACGCAGCGTCGGCGCTCCGATGGTCTCGGCCAGTTCCATCACGGTGTCGGTGAGGACGAGTACATCGATGCTGTCGAGTAGTTCGCGGGCACGTTCGACGATCCCTCTACTCGCGTCGCGCGCCGCGGTTCGCATCAACTCCACGCGCCCGAGTGCGCTTGTTGCCACCGCCTCGTCAGGGTGCTGTCCGAGCCAGGCGACCAGCGCAGGCGTTTCGGTCTCGCGCACAATGAGTTTCGTCATCGCCGAGGTGTCGAGGTAGATCATCGCTCGTCGCGAATGCTGTCGAGAGTTGCCGAGAGGTCGCGAGAAGGAAGAGCGTCGGGATCGATTGCGCGCAATCGCTGCGGCGTGCGCGACGGCACCAGCACGCCGGCCTCGATCAATGACTCGCGACTGCGCTCATCCGCGCTGACAGGAACGAGCTTGGCCACGGTCCGACCGCGATTCGTGATGGAAACCTCCTCGCCGGCTTCCACTTGTGCAAGATAGCGAGACGCGTGCTGACGTAGTTCGCGAATTCCGATGACTGCCATGGCCAAAGGTAGCACATATTGTGCTACCCGAGACGATCGTTTGGCCGCCGGCCCTGTCGCATCAGGGCAGCTTGTTGCCGTAGACCAGCACATATCCCGACGCCGTGGTGCTGCCGGTCAGGGACACCACGGTCTGCCCCTTGCTCAGCGTGGCAGTGCGGGGGTCCGAGCCGGGCGGGTCGACGGTGGTCACGGGCGCAAAGCCCGCGCCTTGCAGTTGGGTGAGCGCCGAGTCGAAGGCGCTCGGTCCCAGGCCGCGCACCTCGAGGATTCCGGCGCCGGTCTGCCCGTGCTGGTACCGGTAGGTGCCTCCACTCACGACGGGGATGTCCGACGGCCACTCCTGGGGCACCTGCGTCGACCCGGCCTCGGTGGTCCTCGTTGTCGGAACCGGGACCGTCGACGTCGTGGTCGACATGCTCGTGGTGGTCGACGCGGCGGAGTCCTCGCTCGCGTCGTCCCCGCATCCGGTGAGCAGAGCGATCGCGGCTGCGACGCCCAGAACAACGGAGATCCTCTTCATTCCACGACTCTCCTCATCCGTCGAACTCGGGGGTGCACACACAGAACTACCATCTACATCACGGATCTCGTGTGTACGTGGGAGTTCGGGGTGTGTGGAATTCGACCGATCATCAGTCGTAGATGACATCGAGTCCTCGACGCCGGAGATCGGCGAGGCCGTCGCGCATCGCCTGAATCTGCTCGGCGGGATGTCCCACCCAATCGGTGATCTCGCCGACCACGCGCACCGGTTCCGTTGATCGATACGAGAGTGTCGGATTGCCGGGGAACTTCTTGTCGGTGACGTTCGGGTCGTCCTCGAGATCACCGATCGGCTCGACGACGTAGATCCGGCCGCGTCCCTCGCCCTGCGCCATCTCCGCACCCCAGGTGGCGGCGTCGAGGGTCTTGGTGACGTAGATGTGGTTCATGATGCGGGATTCGTCGTAGTTCGACCGCCGACCGGGCACCAGCAGATCGCCGACGCCGAGGTCGGCTTTGGTGCCGTGCAGATACCCGCCCGACTCATGTGGTTCAAAAGGCTTGGGTGCGTTCACGCTTCCAATACTCTCATCGCCGCATTCCGGCCCGGGATTCCACTGACCCCACCACCACGTCGTGCGCCCGCCCCGCACAGCAGCAGCCGCGGGTGGCGCGTCTCGACACCCCACGTCCCGACCTCCGACTCGGTTTCAGCCCACGGCCACTGCAGACTCCGATGAAAGATGTTGCCGCCGGGCAGACCCAGCGTCTCCTCGAGGTCCTGCGGGGTCTTGAACTCGATACACGGGTTGCCGTCGCGATCATGTGCGACGACGGACTGAATGGGTTCGGCCAGAACCGAATTCATCGACGCCAGAGTTGCGCCGACAGCATGCTCGACGGCGCCCGGCTCGTCGAACACCTCAGGCGGCATGTGCAACCCGAACAGGGTGAGGGTGTGCATGCCGTCGAGTTCGCGGCCGAGGATCGACCGGTCGGACAGCGTGTGGCAGTACACCTCACACGGTGGGAGTTCGGGAACCTCGCCACGGTCGGCCTGACGCCACGCGGTCCGCAACTGTGCGGCGGTCTCGTTGATGTGGAAGGTGCCCGCGAACGCGACCTCCGGCACGACCGGTGCGCGGAGTCGGGGCAAGCGGTCGAGCAGCAGGTTGATCTTGAGTTGTGAACCGCGCGGAGCGGATTCGGTGGCGATCGGGTCCTCGAGGTACGAGTTGATCACGGCGGGCGCGCACGCCGCATACAGTTGCCGGCCCCGAACGGTGATGCCACCGTACTCGACCGTACCGTCGTCAACATCTATGCCGCCCAACGTGATTCCTGTTTCGATCTGCGCGCCCGCCGATTTCGCCGTCTCGTACAGCGCGCCGGACACCGCCCCCATCCCGCCGACCGGCACATCCCAGTCGCCGGTGCCACCACCGATGAGGTGATACAGGAAGCAGATGTTCTGGCGCAGCGACACGTCGTCGAGGTCGGCGAAGGTGCCGATCAGACCGTCGGTGGCGGCGATGCCGCGCAACACGTCGTCGTCGAAGTACTGGTCGAGGAGCTCGCCCAGGGGTCGTGTGGTGAGGCATTCCCACAGTTCGGCGTTGCTGGAATCGGTTCCGACCACCAACTCGTGCATCCGTTCGGGCGAGCGAAGCGGCTCGATCAGCGTCGGGAATACGCGTTCGGCGACGGTGGCCATGCGGGAGTAGAAGGACTGCCATGCCGTGAACGACGTCTCGCTGCCGGTCACCCGCCGGAACGACTCGGCCGTGGCGTCGGGGTCCTCGTTGTCCACCAGGATGCCGCGCACCGGATCACTCGGTAGCGGTGTGTACGACGAGTAGCGTCGTCGGACCAGACGGAGGTCGAGGTCGAGGTCGCTGATGATCTCCCGCGGCAGCAGCGACACCAGGTACGAGTACCGCGACACCCGAGCGGGCACACCGGGAAATGGCATCGCCGACACCGCCGCGCCACCGACATGGTCGGACCGTTCGAGTACCAGGACACTACGTCCGGCCCGAGCCAGATAGGCCGCGGCGGTGAGGCCGTTGTGTCCGGCGCCGATGATGATGTCGTCGAATTGCATCCCCATCAGTGTCGCGCGCCGGACGCGGGTTTGCTGCGATTCAGCGCATGATGCGCGCCAGGAATGGCGTCGAGTCGCGCATCGACGCGATCACCGTGCCCGAGTGATCCTGGTCGGGGTACACGTGCAACTCCACCGGTTGGCCCGCCGCGCGCATCTGCGCGTAGAGCGACAACGCCGATGGAGCCGGCACGTCGACGTCGCGCAGTCCCTGCCCCAGGAAGATCGGACGATCGAACCCGGAGTACGGCGTCCCCATGTACTCGGCCAGCGCCGCACGCGCGCCGGGAATCGACGATACGGGGGCAGAGAAGATGTCCCGCAACGACTTTCCGCGCACCAACGGCTTCAGCGACTGATAGCAGGTCGTGCGGGCCAACGCGACGATGCGTCGACCCTCGGGAGTGAGGACCGAGAGTGGTCGGAGGTCGGGCCGGGCGTCGCTGAAACCGGCCCACACATAACTGACATAGGCAGTGAGCGACGGCGGGAGCGTGGCCGGGAACGGGCCGGCCAGCGCGATCACCTGCTCGATGTTGGCCGGCGTCCCGGTTGCGACGACGCCGCGGTAGTCGAGCGCGCGTCCTGCCGACAGGCGATTGGCGTCCCGGGCGCCGGCGAGAGCCGCACCCGCACCCTGCGATTGGCCGATGATGGCCCACTTCCGAGCCAACGGCAGACCCATCTGGTGGGCCGCGATCACCGAGTCGACGATTGCGTGCGCCTCCGCCTTGCCGTTGAGGTAGCTCATCAGACCGGGTGTCCCGAGGCCGGCGTAATCGGTGGCGACGATCGCGTAGCCCTGGTGGAGCCAATGCCCAAGGTAGCGCGTGTCGCGGGCGATACGGGGCTGTGCGGACGGTGTGCAATCGTCGCCGAGACCCACGGTCCCGTGCGCCCACGCGAGCACCGGATAACCACCGGGTGGGGGCGCCGACTTCGGCAGGAACACCGCGGCGGTGCTCACGGCCGGCCGGTTCCGGATGTCGCGGGTGGCGTACAGGATTCGGTAGGCCCGACCGGCCGCGGGCAACGTGACCGACCGATCCAGCGGCACCTGCCGGATCAGCGTCCCCGGCACGGGGATGGGTCCGGGATATGTGCGCGCGTCGAGCCCCGACCACACCGGCGCACGCTGGGCCGCCGCGTCTTCGGCGGTGGCCGGACCGACTGCCGAGATCACGATCGCAGTGAGGGCAACCATCAAGGCGGACAACATTCGAAGACGTGGGCGGCGCATGGTCGAGACGATAGCCGTGCCGTCGTTCGCACAAACGGGTAACCGACATTCCAGTCCCTGGGATGGCCCGCGAGAATATCCTGTTGACGTGGACATTCCCACCGTGGAGTTGAACAACGGGTTCGCGATTCCGCTCGTCGGTCTCGGCACCTACGACATGCTCGGCCAGCCGTGTGCGGATGCGGTGTCGAGCGGTCTCCGTGCGGGATACCGGTTGCTCGACACCGCGAGCCGCTACAGCAACGAGATGAGCGTCGGAATGGGGTTGCGGGAGTCGGGGATATCCCGCACCGACGTCGTCGTCCAGACCAAGCTCGGGGGCGGCGACCAGGGTTTCGACGAGGCGATCAACGCCGCCAAGGAGAGTGCGCGCAGGCTCGGCGTCCGGCACATCGACGTGTACCTGATCCATTGGCCCTGCCCGAGTCTCGGGCGCACCGTCGAATCGTGGAAAGCGCTGTTGACCCTGGCCGACGAGGGATTCATCCGCGTTCCCGGGGTGTCGAACTTCAAACAGCACCACTTGCAGATGCTCTACGACGAGACCGGTCGCTGGCCTGCGCTCAACCAGATCCAGTGCTCACCGGCGATCGCGCGCACCGAGCTGCGCGCCTTCATGTCCGAGCACGGCATCCACGCCCAGGCCTGGCATCCCACCGGACGCAAGGAGCACATGCTCGCCGAACCGGGGGTGCTGCGTCTGGCGCGCCGGTTCGGCAAGTCGCCGACGCAGATCGCGTTGCGGTGGGCGGTTCAGCACGGCATCGGTGTGGTGCCCAAGTCGTCGCATACTGGCCGACAACTCGAGAACCTCGACCTCTTCGACTTCGATTTCGATTCCGAAGATCTCGCCGACCTCACCGCGCTGGATCGAGGCGAGCGAGCCGCCCGTGACTCGGACGTCGAAGAGGAGTTCTAGGCTGAGACCGTGTCACGACCAGAATCCGACCCGACGCAGCCGGACCATGACGATTTCGAGACGCGTCATGCGCTGACCCCGATCGAACTGCCCTTCGACGACGGTGAGGCGTCGACCAACGTCGATCTGAAGACCCAGATGATCCGGTTCATCATCACCGGCGCCGGTTCCGGGGTGCTCGACTTCGGGTTGACGATTTTCCTTCAGTACGTGGTCGGAGCGGATTTCTGGATCGCGAAATCCTTCGGCTTCATCCTGGGCACCACCACTGCGTATCTGCTGAATCGACGCTGGACCTTCGAGGCCGAACCCAGCACGTTGCGTTTCATCTCGGTGGTTGCGCTGTACGGCGTGACCTTCTTCGTCAACGTCGGCCTGTACACAGTGCTGTCGCACGCGTGGCCGGAGACTCTGCTCTACAGCTTCATCGCCTACGTCATCGCACAGGGCACGGCGACGGTGATCAACTTCGTCGTCCAACGGCTGGTCATCTTCAAGATCAGGTGAGGTGGGCCGATGGTCGTCGGTAGTGGGGCCACCGCGGTGGTCGTCGGCAGCGGACCCAATGGTCTGACGGCCGCTCTTGCGCTGGCCCGTGCGGGGTGCGCGGTCGAGGTTATCGAGGCGGCCGACACCATCGGCGGCGGCACGCGCTCGAGCGAACTGCTCCGGCCGGGTGTCCTGCACGACCATTGTTCGGCCTTTCACCCGCTCGGCGCCGGGTCGCCGGCGTTCGGCATGCTCGGTCTCGAGGAGTTCGGCCTGCGCTGGCGCTGGCCCGAGATCGACTGCGCCCACCCCCTCGACGGTGGGCGGGCCGCCGTCCTGCGGCGATCGGTCGCCGAGACGGCCTCTGGCATGGGCGCCGATGGCGACGTGTGGCGCGACGTCGTCGGTTCGGTGGCAACCGATTTCGACGACCTGGCCGACGACATCCTGGGACCGATCCTGCGGATGCCGCAGCACCCGATCCGCATGGCCGAGTTCGGACATCACGCGTTGTATCCCGCGACGATGCTGGCCCGGGTGTTTGGCTCTCAGGAAGCCCGCGCCCTGTTCGGCGGGGTCGCCGCGCACGCGTTCACCCGCCTGGACCGGCCTGGATCGTCGGCGGCCGGACTGATGCTGCTCGCCGCCGGTCACAGCCACGGGTGGCCGGTGGCGCAGGGCGGGTCGGCGACCATCGCCACCGCGTTGGCTGCCGCGCTGATCGACGCCGGTGGATCGATCACGACCGGCCAGACGGTCACCGACATCGACGATCTCGGCGCACCCGACGTCGTGCTGCTCGACGTGATGCCGGTCGCGGCCATCGGGATACTGGGAGAGCGGTTGTCGCCGGGAATGTTTCGCCGATACCGACGCCACCGTCCCGGGCCGGCAGCCTTCAAGGTCGACTACCTCATCGACGGTGAGGTCGGCTGGACCAATCCCGACTGTGCCCGCGCAGGCACCGTCCATCTCGGCGGACGGATCGAGGAGATCGTCGCCGCGGAAGGGGAAGTGGTGGCCGGGCGGATGCCGGAGCGCCCGTTTGTCCTCGTCGGACAGCAGTGGCTCGCCGATCCCACCCGGGCACCGGGTACCGAGAAACCGTTGTGGGCGTATGCGCATGTCCCGCAGGGTTATCCGCACGATGCGACAGAGGCCGTCACCGCGCAGATCGAACGCTTCGCCCCGGGCTTCCGGGATCGCATCATCGCCTCGGTGACCACCTCGCCACGAGACCTGGAACGCGGCAACGCCAACTTTGTCGACGGTGACATCGGCGGTGGTCGAAACGACTTGCGCCACTTGCTCTCCCGGCCCCGACTGTCACCCAACCCATACTCGACCGGCGTCGGAGGTGTCTACCTGTGCTCGTCGGCCACCCCGCCAGGCGGCGGCGTTCACGGCATGTGCGGATATCGCGCCGCCCAGGCGGCGATCCGGTATCTCTCGCGCTGAGCTAGTCAACACTGCCCAGGCGCTCCGTTGGCGCGCCTCTACCGCTCCCTGACCCAGGCGCTCCGTTGGCGCGCCTCTACCGCTCCCTGACCCAGGCGCTCCGTTGCTCGCCTCTACCGCTCCCTGAGGTGCTCGAGGCGCTAGCCGAGAGCCTCGAAGGGCTGGCGAGTTGACGTCGCGTAGGCCTTCGAGGCTCGTCGACTCCGAGACGCTCCATGCTCGTGCCTCGCACGGGGCTCCTCAGCCCGGCGGCTTGCGCTCCTCACACCTCAGGCAGCGGTGTGGCGGGCGCAGGGTTTCACGTTCGGCGGCGAATCACGCCCGACTGGGCGCTTCCGGCGGAACCGCGTCGAGAAGCATTCGGGTGTAGTCGGTTTCGGGGTTGTGCAGGATGTCGGCGGCGGGGCCGCTCTCCACGACCCGGCCGTTGCGCATCACCGCGACCGTGTCGCTGATCTGCTCGACCACGGCGAGGTCGTGCGCGATGAACAGGTAGGTGAGGCCCTTCTCGCGCTGGAGTTCGGCGAGGAGGTCGAGGACGTTGGCCTGAACCGAGACGTCGAGCGACGCGGTGGATTCGTCGAGGATCAGGATCTCGGGGTCGGCAGCGAGAGCACGTGCGAGACAGACGCGTTGGCGTTGACCGCCGGACATCTCATGCGGGTACCGGGCGAGAAACGAGGTGTCGAGACTGACGTCGGACATCAGTTCCTCCGCACGCGAACGGATTTCATCACGTCCCGTCGCCAGGCGATGGGTGCGGAGCGGTTCGGCGATGGAAGCTGCCGCGGTCATCCGCGGATCGAGGGAGGCGGCCGGGTCCTGGAACACCATCGCGACTCGTCGTCGCAGTGTGGCGGCCTCCGAACCTCGCGCGCCGACCGCGTCGATCGCCGTCCTCTCCACGTTCACCACGGCGCTGCCGGTCAGCCGTGTGCCGCGACCGGCCTCGATCAGCCCGGTGAGAACACCTGCCACGGTGGATTTTCCCGACCCCGACTCGCCGACGATACCGAGCGTCGTGCCGCGCATCACGTTGAGGTCGACGTCGGTGATGGCGTGCACCGTCTCGCGGCCGGCGGCGCCCCGGACGGTGTAGTCGACGCCGAGTCCATGGACCTGGACGAGCGGCTCGGTGTCCGAAGAATCTTTCGCCGGCGGTGGCTTACGCTCGGCTACGTCGCGCAGCAGCGGCCGAGACTCCAGCAGTGTGCGGGTGTAGTCATCCTGCGGGTTCGCGAATATCTCGGCAACAGAACCGGTTTCGACAACCTGGCCCTCGCGCATCACCAGCACATCGTCGGCGATGCGGCCGATGACACCGAGGTCGTGGCTGATCCACACCACCGCCATGCCGCGTTCCCGTTGCAACTGCGCCACCAGGTCGATGATCTGCGCCTGGGTGGTGACGTCGAGAGCAGTGGTGGCCTCGTCGGCGACGAGGATGTCGGGGTCGCAGGCGAGTGCGACGGCGATCATCACCCGCTGGCGCTGCCCACCGGACAACTGGTGCGGGTAGGAATGTAGACGCGATTCCGGGTTGGGCAGGTTGACGTCCCGCAACAGCGAAAGGGCGCGCTCTCGCGCTTGCTCGCGATTGAGTCCGAGGTGGCGTCGAGGTCCCTCGGTGAGTTGTTCTTCGATGGTGAGCAAGGGATTCAGGCTCGACGACGGGTCCTGGAACACGAACCCGACCCGTGAGCCGTGCACGGCTCGCAGCGTCGAGGCCGATGCCCCGACGATCTCCGTGTCACCGATGTGGGCCGAACCGGTCACATACGAGCTGGGTGCGTCGAACAGACCGGTCGCCGACAGTACGCTCAGCGATTTGCCCGAGCCGCTCTCGCCGACGATTCCCAGCGTCTTGCCTGCGGTGACCGTGAATCCGATGCCGTGCACGATCTCTCGAGGGCCGACGCCCACGGTGAGATCGTCGACGATGAGGATCGGGGTGCCTTCTTTCGGCCGCTCACGAACCGCTGGTGCGACCGTCTTGTGCACGGCGATCGGTGCCTGCCGCGGCGCCTTGCCGCGGTTACGCAACAGGGTTCGTTGGCGTGGGTCGAGGACGTCGCGGACCCCGTCTCCGATGAGATTGAAGGCCAGCACCGTGAACAGGATTGCCAGACCGGGGAACACGCCCATCCACCAGGCGGTGGTGATGAACCCCTGTGCGTCGTAGAGCATGCGGCCCCAGGACGGATCGGGCGGCTGGACGCCGAGCCCGAGGAACGAGAGCGCCGCCTCCGACAGGATCGCGAACGCCAGTGAGATGGAGGTCTGGACGATGACGGGGCCCGAGATATTCGGCAGCAGATGGCCGATGAGTACCCGAGAGGTGGGCACGCCCATGGTGCGAGCCGCCATCACATACTGGGTTTGCCGCACCCGCAGGGTATCGGCGCGTGCGACGCGCGCAAAGATCGGGATGTAGACGATGCCGATCGCGATCATCGCCGACGTCACGCCGGGCCCCAGGATCGCGACGATCGCGAGGGCGAGCAGCATCACCGGGAACGAGAACAGCACGTCGACGATGCGCATCAGCACGGTGTCCAGGGCTCCGCCGCGGAACCCGGCGAGCATGCCCACGAACACCCCGACGAGCAGCGAGATCGCCACCGCCACAATCGCAACGCGCATGCTGACCGACGCCGCCAAGACCACTCGCGAGAACACGTCGCGGCCCAGATCGTCGGTGCCGAACAGGTGCGACCACGACGGCGCCGCCAGGGCGTTGGGAACGTCGATCTCGTTGGGGCCGTAGGGTGCGATGAGTCCTCCGGCGACGGCCCAGACGATCACGATCGCAATGATCACCAGGCCGACGAGCGACCCTCGGTTGCGTAGCAGCAGCCGCCACGCGGAGTCCGTGGAGAGATCGCCGGTGGTGCTGGTTTCCGGTGGTGCGGGCTGGACGGTCATGACAGTCGAATCCTCGGGTCGATGACGGCGTAGAGAATGTCGACGATGAGGTTGACTATGAGGAAGATGACGGCGATCAGGAGGATTGCGCCCTGCAGAACCGGATAGTCGCGGGCGGCGACCGAATCGTAGACGAGCAGGCCCAAACCCGGCCAGGCGAACACCACCTCGACCACGATGACACCACCGAGGAGCGCGGCGAACTGGATACCGGAGATCGTCAGCACCGGCACGAGTGCGTTGCGACCGACGTGGGACAGCAGAATTCGGCTGCGGCCCAGTCCTTTCGATTCGGCCGTCGTGACGTAGGGCGCGTTGACGACGTCCAGCACCGACGAGCGGACGTAGCGCGTCATGATCGCGCCGGTGACGATGCCCACCGTGATGGCGGGCAACACAAGGTGTTCCAGCCAACCGCCCAGGCCATCGGCGAGCGGCGAGTACCCGGCCGACGGCAACCACCCCAGTGCGGTCGAGAAGAGGCCGATGAGCAGGATGCCCATCCAGAAGTCGGGCACCGAGATGCCGACCTGGCTGACCACGCGGATGACGTTGTCGGCGGCGCGGCCCTCGCGCAGCGCTGCCCACGAACCGAGGGGGATGGCGATCACGAGCGCGACGACGATCGCGGCCAAGGCCAGCGAGATCGTTGCGGGCAGGCGGTCGAGCAGGAGCGTCGTCACCGATTCTCCGTTACGAAAACTCACGCCCAGGTCGCCTGTGAACGCGTTGCCGATGTAGTGGAACAACTGAGTGAGCGGGGGCTGGTCGAGCCCCGACGCGCTGCGTAGAGCGTCGTACGACTCGGGCGTGTACCGCGTGCCGAGCGCGATCCGGACCGGGTCGCCGGGGACCACCTGAATCAGCAGGAACACCGCGACCATGACCCCGAGCAACACTGCCGCGGTGTAGAGAAGTCGGATCACGATGAACCGCAACAGCGGAGAATGCAGGAACGTCATCGTTGTCAGCTCCTCTCCAGCCGCGCGGTGCGGAAGCGGACGGCCTTGTCGGAGCGGACGACGTAGCCGAGAAGCTGTGTCGTGTATGCCTGATTCGCCGACGGGTTGTACAGGTAGAGGTAGCTCACGTCGTCGGCGATCGCAGTGGCGGCAGCCCCGTAGATGTCCTTGCGTCTGACCATGTCGAGTTCGGTTCGGCCGGCGTCGAGAAGGCGGTCGGCGGTGGGGTTCTTGTACTTCTGGGCATTGGACTCGCCGCTCGAATGATGTTGTGCGTAATAGAAATCGTCGGGGTCGAGGTTGCCCAGCCAGCCCAGCATGAGGGCGTCGAAGTCGCCTGCGTTCTGCTTGTCGAGCCACGCACCGAAATCGAGTTGCTCGATTGTCACACCGATGCCGACGTCGTCGAGGTTGGATGCGATCACCTGCGCGGCGGTGACGGTCTCCGGGTACTCGGTGGTGACCATCAGCCCCATGTCGAGAGAGGTCGCGTCGGCCTGCCGCAGAAGTGCTTTGGCCTTGTCGTTGGCGGCGGAGCGGTCGAGGCCGGCGGTGAAGCGGTCGAAGTTCCAGAACCACGGACTGGTGGTCGGGATGGCGAGTTCGTTGGGTTTGGCGGTGCCGTACCCGACCACCTGGGCTATCGACTCCCGGTCGATCGCGTAGGCCACCGCTTGGCGAACTCTGGTGTCGCCGAACGGGCGTCGTGCGAAGTTCATCGTCAGATACCAGTAGTCGTTGGCCGTCACGGTTCCGACATTCAGCGAGTCGTCGCCGGAGAGGATGCTCAGCTGTTGCGCGGGCATGGCGTCGGTCCAGTCGATCTCGCCGGAACGCAGGGCGGAGACCGCGGTGGTGCCCTGGGAGATGAAGCTGAAGTTGACGCCGTCGACGGCGGGTGGCCCGGCCCAATGGTCGGGGTTGGCCTTGATCACGATGGAGGCGCCCGGGGACCGCGACACGAAGGAGAATGGTCCGGTCCCCACCGGCCGCGTCGCGATCTCGCCCGATTCCACGTTGCGGCGGTTGACGATTGCCAACCCTTTGAACCCACCGAGGTTGGTGAGCAGATTAGGTGTCGGCTTTGCGACGCTTATCCGCACCTGACGGTCGTCGACGGCGACGATCTGATCGATGGCCTCGAGTTTCCAGGCGTTGGAGAGTTCTTCGTCGATGATGCGGCGGTAGGAGTAGACGACGTCGGCCGCTGCACACGGATCGCCGTTGTGGAACCGCAATCCCGGTCGGAGCGTGAAGGTCCAGACCCGGTTGTCCGCGCTGACGGTCCAGCTCTCGGCAAGGGCGGGACGCATGACGAGGTGCTCGTCCGGTTCGACCAGGGTGTCGAAGACGTTCTCGAGTACCTGAAAGGTGAAATAGGAACTCGACTTGTGCGGATCGAGCTGATCGGGTTCACCGGCGATCGCGGCGCGTATGGTATTGCCGTCGGAACTGCCACTGCCACAGGCGCTTAGCGCGGAAGTGCCCAGAAGGCCCACGCCGAGCGCGCCGGCGGCCGTGAGGAAGCGGCGTCGGCTCAACGCGGCTGAAGGTGTCGATGACTGGGGTCCGATGGGACCGGTCATCGCAATCCTTCCCGCCCTCAGACCTGAATGTTCCGTACTTGCAGTCTGCCCCAGGAAGGGTATGCCCGCAACCACCCGACCGGCGTCGAAGGCGGTTGTCAGGAAAGGAATTCAGCCGTTGACCTTGGCAATCACGTTGTCGGCGTACCAGTTCAGATGGTCGATCTTCTTCTGCAGGGGTTCGGTGTCGTCACCCATGATGTAGGGCATGCGGAAGCCGACGATGACATCGGTTATTCCCTTGTCTGCGAGGCGTTTGCATCCGTCGACACTGTAGGCATCCAGCGAGATCACATGGATCTCGAAGGGGTCGTTGGTCTTGCCCTCGGCCTTGCGGATGTCGGCGATCTTCTCGAGCAAGGCATCGAGTTCCTCGCCCGGCCCGCCACCGTGCATCCAGCCGTCGCCGCGAACCACGGCGCGTCGCAGTGCGGCGTCGGCATGCCCGCCCACCAGCAGCGGGATCGGCTCGGTGGGTGCGGGGGTCATCTTGATCTTGGGGATGTCGTAGAACTCGCCGTGGAATTCGAAGTACTCGCCGCTGGTCAGGCCGCGGATGATGTCCATGCACTCGTCCATGCGTTTGCCGCGTCGCCGGAAGTCGACACCCATGAAGTCGTAGTCCTCCGGCCACGGGCTGGTGCCGACGCCCAGGGCGAGGCGGTTTCCGGTGAGATAGGCGACCGAACTGGCCTGCTTTGCCACCAGCGCCGGTGGCCGGATGGGGAGCTTGAGGACAAACGGGGTGAAGCGGATGGTCGAGGTGACCGCGCCCAGTGCAGCCGCCTGGATGAAGGTCTCGATGAAGGACTTGCCGTCCAAGAACTCCCGGTTGCCGTCAGGTGTGTAGGGATAGGTCGCATCGGACTCCGCCGGGTAGGCCAGCGAGTCGGGAATGGTGAACCCGGCGTATCCGGCCTGTTCGGCGGCCTGCGCCAGCGGCGCATAGTAGGCGGGGTCGGTCATGGCCTCGGCGAAGGTGAACCGCATCGTGCTCCTCGGGTCGGACGTCTCACCCGAGGGTAGAACACGTTCTAATTTCGGGGTAGTCCTGTTCGGTTTCCGGTTTCACCTCGGACGGTTGAATATTTCATATATGTTCGCGGGGAAGTGAAAGAGGCGACATCGGGGTTGCCTTAGGTCGGGAGGAAGTCATGACTGGTTTGTTCGTCCGACGGATTCTCCTCGGGGCCGCTGCTGTGTCGACGGTGGTGACGGCAGCTGTGTACGCCGCGCCGGCGGACGCTGCAGTGGTGAGCGGTCCACGAATCGTCAATCCGTCCGGCTTCGGTTCGGTGGGAACCGGTTACGGGGCCGGGTGCACGTACGTCATCGAGGCAAGAATCACGCCGAAGTCGGGCAAGACCGTGGTGTTGGCCGGTCGGGTCGGAACCCGTGCTGCGACTCTCTACAACCAGGTCCCGCCGCCGGAGGCGACGAAGGTGACCGTCTGGTGGACGCCGCCGTCGCCCGGTCGGTACCGGATCAGCGCGGGGCAGGTGTCCCCAGATGGGCAGCGCGTCACGGGGCGGAGCATGATTGTCGACGTCCGGCTCGGCGTGAACGCCGGAAGTTCATGCATCGCAGTCTGACTCGACGAGTTCGGTGCCTCGAAGGACGGGTGAGGTGGCGCCGGCAGGTCGACAAGCTGCCGGGTGCCGCTGAAAGTAGGGGAGGAAGTTTCTTCCCCGGGGTTTGGTGTCTTCCGCCAGAAACTTCTCGGGGAGGACACCAAGGGTAGGGGAAGAAACTCTTCCCCTACTTTCTTGTGCGGTAGGGACTTTGGCGACACGTGAGGCTTCTTTGAGGAGCCCGCGATCTTCCCGCGTCTCCGATCGCCGACGACCGAGGTTGTCAATCCCGCACGGGCAGTAGGCTGTTCACCCCGGCACCGGGGCCCTGGTGGAGTGAGAGCGACGCTCGGGTGACGGGTTCACCGCATTCAGAGCACACCGGCTCGATGGTCGTGACCTGCCCGCAGTCGCGGTGCGTGGCGACCACCGGAGCGCCGTCTGGTGCCGCCCATTTGTCGCCCCACTGGCGTAGCGCGGTGAGTACGGTCCACAGATCTCGGCCCTTCTCGGTGAGCCGGTAGTCGTAGCGCACGGGCTTGTCCTGGTAAGGCTCTTTGGTGAGCACGCCGTGTTCGACGAGGGTCTCCAGGCGCTGGGTCAACACATTGCGGGCAATTCCGAGGCGCTCGGAGAACGCGTCGAAGCGCGTCACGCCGAAAAAGGCGTCGCGGACGATCAGGAGGGTCCACCATTCGCCGATGATCTCGAGGCTCTGGGCGACCGAACAGTTCATGTCGGCGAAGGAGGCGCGTCGCATGAATTCAGACTAGTGGGTTGCGTGAAGCAACTCAAGTCTGATCTGATGAGTTTCATGACGGAACTCACTGATCGAGTCAGAACCTCGGCGTCCGCGCCGCATCGGCCCGGCATCGTGTTGCTGGTGCTGTCGCTGGCGGCCTTCATGGCCAGCCTCGACGTCTTCATCGTCAACGTCGCGTTCGACGACATCGGTCGCGATTTCCCGGGGACCGGCCTGGCCGAGTTGTCCTGGGTCCTCAACGCGTACACGATCGTCTACGCCGCACTGCTGGTCCCGGCGGGCCGAATCGCCGATCGTTACGGTCGCAAGGGAGCGTTCCTCGTCGGCCTCGCGCTGTTCACCGTCGCGAGTGCGGCTTGTGCTCTTGCCCAGGGGATTTGGTGGTTGGTGGCGTTCCGGGTGCTACAGGCGGTCGGAGCGGCGATCCTGACACCGGCCAGCCTCGGGCTCGTGGTGTCGACGATGCCGGCCGCGGTGCGCGCCCGGTCGGTGCGTATCTGGGCCGCCACCGGAGCGCTGGCCGCAGCACTTGGGCCCGCGGTCGGTGGTCTGCTCGTCGAGGCATCGTGGCGGTGGGTGTTCCTCGTCAACGTGCCGGTCGGGGTCGCGGCCCTCATCGCGGGTGCCGTGGTGATCTCACGATCGGTTGACGAAACCGATGCGCAGATTCCCGACCTCTTGGGTGCCGGGCTGCTGGCCGTCGCCATCGCGGCACTGACCCTCGGGCTCGTCGAGGGGCCCGATTGGGGGTGGACCGACCCAAGGATCGTCGGCGCTTGGATTGTGGCAGCGGTCGCGTTGGCAGGGTTCATCGTCAGTTCCACCCGGCATCGGGTACCGGTGATCGACCCGGCTCTGTTGCGAGTGCGCTCGTTCGCCTTCTCGAACCTCACCGCGGTACTGTTCGCCATTCCGTTCGCCGGTGCACTTCTCGCCAACATCCTGTGGCTGCAACAGGTCTGGGGATACTCGGCGATCAAGACCGGCTTCGCCGTGTCGACCGGTCCGCTCATGGTGCCGATCTTTGCCGCGGTGGCGCACCGACTCAGCGCACGAATCCCGGTGGGTGTCATCGTTTCTGCGGGTTGTGTCCTGTTCGGATTGGGCGGTGTGCTGATCGCGTTGTCGGTGGATTCGACGCCGGATTACGCGACGGAGATCCTGCCCGGGTGGCTGATCGGTGGCATCGGGGTCGGGCTGGCGCTGCCGTCGATCCTGTCGTCGGCGACTGCGGACCTTCCCGCGCATCAGGCGGCGACGGGAAGTGCCGTGGTCAACATGAGCCGCCAGATCGGCATGGCGCTCGGCGTCAGCCTCTTGGTCGCGATCCTGGGCACGCCGATCGGATATGCCGCCGCGCACAACGCCTTTCAGGAGGCGTGGTGGGTTCTTGCCGTGGTGGCGGTCGCGGGAGCGGTTGCCGCACTGGGCATGACGCCGCCGAAGACTCCTTCCACCCCACCCGCTGGCTGAGGTGCGGTTATGGGCGACTGAACTTCTCGGACCGGCCCAGCCTGCGCAGCCGGACCCACTCGGCGAAACCTTTCGGATCGCGTTGCTGCACAAGGAAGTACCAACCGAATCGGGCGTACTCCTGTGGGATGAGTTTGCGCATGCCGGGCTGGCTCATCAGGTAGCCGCGGTTGCGGTAGGTGAAGAACCGCTTGACGGCGTTGTCGGGGTACTGGGTGTGCATCCGGCCACCGAGGATGGGCCGGAACTCCGCCGACCCGTCGGGGTGGAGGTAGCCGGCGCGCAGGCAGGTGCCGAAGCGCGCGCCCGAACGGACGAGCCGTCGGTGCACCTCAACCTCGTCCCCGCGGAAGAACAGTCGCAGATCCGGCACGCCGACTTGCTCGAGGCACGACGCGGAGAACAGCGCACCGTTGAAGAGCGAGGCAATGCCGGGCAGGAGGTCGGAGTCGTCGTCGAGGAACAGTTCCGAGCGCTTGCGGCGCCACACGAGGCCGCGACGGAGCGGGAACGCGAGGGTGTCAGGGGCGTCGATGTTGGCGACCACCGGTGACACCTCGTCGAGCTGATGCCGTGCGGCACAGTCCAACAGCGTGCCGAGAACCTGTGTGCCGTCGGGGCGGCCGTCGTCGTCGGCGCACCACACCCAGTCGGCGCCCAATGCCAGGGCGTGCAGCATGCCGAGGGCGAAGCCGCCGGCTCCGCCGAGGTTGCGCTGCGATCCCAGGTAGGTCGTCGGGACAGGCTGTGCGGCAACAAGTTTCGCCACAGCATCGTCATCATCGTTGTCGACGACGATCAGGTGATCGACGGCGCGCTCCTGTCCGCTCACCACCTTCAGTGATTCGGCGAGCAACTCGACTCGACGGTGGGTCACCACCACCGCGACCACCCGCGCATCGTCGGTCATGACTTGTCCAGGTTGGCCAGAACCTTGCGGACGTGCTCGGCGGCCTTGGGTCCCTCGTACGCCCCGACCACCTCTTCGATGCCGCCCTCCATCTTGATCTGACCGTGGTCGATCCAGAGTGCGCGGTCGCAGAGCTGCGCGAGGAATTCATTGGAGTGGCTGGCGAACACGAGGATGCCCGACCGCTCGACAAGCGCCTGCAGCCGTGCCCGCGCCTTCTTCATGAAGTCCGCGTCGACCGCGCCGATGCCCTCGTCGAGGATCAGGATCTCCGGGTCGATCGACGTCACCACCCCGAGCGCGACGCGCACCCGCATACCGGTCGAATAGGTGCGCAGCGGCATCTCGAGGTGATCGCCGAGTTCGGTGAATTCGGCGATGTCGTCGATCTTCTTCAGCATCTCCTTGCGGGTCAGGCCCAGGAACATGCCACGGATGATGATGTTCTCGTAGCCGGAGATCTCCGGGTCCATCCCGACGCCGAGGTCGAACACCGGCGCCACGCGTCCGTTGACGCGGCATGCGCCTCGGGTGGGCTCGTAGATCCCCGACAGCAAACGCAGCAGCGTCGACTTGCCGGCACCGTTGTGGCCGACGAGGCCGACGCGGTCGCCGTGTTTGAGGTGGAGGTTGATGTCGCGCAACGCCTCCACCACGATCACGTCGGAGTCGGTGGAGCCGATGACGCCACCGGCTGCGCCGATCACGGACTTCTTCAGTGAGCGGGTCTTGGCGTCGAAGATGGGGAAGTCGACGCAGGCGTCCCAGGTGTCGACGCGAACCCTGTTGTCAGGTGCCATGGTGAGGTCCTAAACCCAGTACGCCACGCGGGCGCGGTAGTTGCGCATCACGAACATCGCCATCGCCCAGCCGACCGCGGTGCACCCGAGCACGATGATCCAGTGATAGAGCTCCACGTTGTCCCCGAGTAGTTCCCCGCGGGAGATCTCGAGGTAATGAAACATCGGGTTGAGCTCGACGATCCGCAGCCGAGACGAGTCGTCGCCCGCCGTGGTCTCGCTCAGGCTCTGCGCCGACCAGATGATCGGGGTCATGAAGAACACGAGGCGTACGACGGTCGTCAGCAGCTGGCCGATGTCCCGGAACCTGGTCGAGAGGATGCCGAACACGATCGAGACCCAGATCGCGTTGAGGATGAACAGACCCATGGCCGGGATCACGAGCAGCATCGAGAAACTGAACGGCGGTGGGAACACGATGAAGATCACCACGATGATCACCACGTTGTGGGCGAAGATGATCAGCTGCCGCCACACCACGCGGTACACGTGAACGCTCACCGGTGCCGGAAGCTGTTTGATCAGGCCTTCGTTCTTGGCGAAGATCTCCGACCCTTCCAGGATCGAGCTCTCGATGAAGGCCCAGAAGATGAAGCCCAGGGCCACGTACGGCAAGAATTTGCTCAGGTCCTGGCCGAACAGTTCGCCGTAGAGCAGCCCCATGGCGACCGCGGTGACGCCGGTCGCGATGGTGATCCACAACGGCCCGAGAACCGACCGTCGATACCGCTGCCTGATGTCTTGCCAGCCCAGGTGGAACCACAGTTCGCGGCTGTCGACACCGTCGCGGAGGTCCTTCACCGCACGTCGGAGCGTGCGTGAATCCGAACTCTCGGGACGCGCTGGGATCGCGTCGTCGTCGACTACCGCTGACACGGGGACTCACTGTACTTGCCGGTAGAGATCAGACCCTCGCGCGCCCGGGTGTTCAGAGGTACTGGCCGGTGCTGGGTCCGTGGGGACCGCCGGCCGTCATCCCGGGTGGCAGCGCGCCCTGACGCATCTGCTCGAGCTGGGCGCGGGCCGCCATCTGCTGCGCGAACAGCGCCGTCTGGATGCCGTGGAACAGGCCTTCGAGCCAGCCGACGAGCTGGGCTTGGGCGATGCGCAGTTCGGCGTCGGACGGGGTGGCGTCGTCGGTGAACGGCAAGGCCAGCCGCTCGAGTTCCTCGCGGAGCTCGGGTGCCAGCCCGTCTTCGAGTTCCCGGATCGACGACTCGTGGATCTCGCGCAGACGTGCGCGTGACGCGTCGTCGAGCGGAGCGGCGCGCACCTCCTCGAGGAGCTGCTTGATCATGGTGCCGATCCGCATCACCTTGGCCGGCTGTTCGACCATGTCGGCGATGTTGGCCTGCTCGTCGTCCTTGCCGGCGGTCGCGTCGGAGCCGCCGACGATGATGACATTGTCGGCGTCGGGGGTGGGCGTGCCGCCGAACGGGCCGGGGGTTGTGTCGTCGCTCATCATCATGGGTCCATTGTGCAGAAAGCGGGCTCACACAAGAGGCGGAGGGCCACTTGTGCGCGCGGTCTATCGTTGTGCCCATGCCGTTCGACGTCGCTCACGTGCGTGGTTTGTTTCCCTCGCTCGGTGACGGCTGGATCCACTTCGATCCGCAGGCCGGGATGCAAATACCGGATTCGGTCGCGAATGCGGTGTCGAGGGGATTCCGGCAGTTGGTGTCGGCACCCGGTGACGCCTATCCGGCGGCCCGGGAGAGTGCGGACGCCCTCGACGGCGCGCGTCGGGCGATCGGTGATCTGCTCGCCGCCGACGCCGCGGGGGTGGTGCTCGGCCCGTCGCGAGCGGCGCTGTTGCACGCGTTTGCCGAGGCGATCGCCCCGAACACCTGGCTGCGCGGCGAGGTTGTCGTCAGCCGCCAGGACGACGAGGCCAACATCGTCCCCTGGTTGCGGATCGTCGACCGATTCGGCGCGCGTGTCCGATGGGCAGAGGTCGACGTCGAGACCGGCGGCCTGCCGGTGTGGCAGTACCCCGACCTGATCAACGAGAACACCGAGATCGTCGCGGTGACGTTGGCGTCGGGCACGACCGGTGCGATCACCGACGTCAACGAGATCGCGCCGTTGACTCGCGAGGTGGGTGCGCTGCTCGTCGTCGACGCGACGAATGCCGCGCCCTATCTTCCGCTCGACATCCACGAACTCGCCGCCGACGTGCTGGTGGTTTCCGCGGAACGCTGGGGTGGACCGCGGATGGGGGCGATGGCGTTCCGGGAACCGCACACCATCGATCGTCTGCGGATGATGTCGATGAATCCGCGTGCGACCGGGCCCGCGCGTCTGGAACTCGAACCGCATCAGGGTGCGTTGCTGGCCGGGGTGGTGGCGTCGGTGGAGCATCTCGCGGGCCTCGACGAGGACGGAATCGGCAAACGTCGTCGTCGGCTGGAAACCGCGATGGACGGCGTCTACGACTACCTGCAGCGTCTGACGTTCTACCTCACGACCACGTTGGAGCAGCTCAATCAGGTCAACCTGGTGGGCACCGAGGAGAACCGGATACCGGCGGTGAGTTTCACTGTCGAGGGTGTCAGCGCCGACAAGGTGGTGCGTCGCCTCGCCGACAACGGCATCTGCGCGCTGGGTGATCTGCCGAGTCGAGCGCTGAACAGGATGGGGGTCGACGACTTCGGTGGCGCGGTGACCATCGGTCTGGCCCCGTACTCGACGCCATACGAGGTTGATCACCTGGTCAGGACGCTCGGCTCGCTGGGCTGACACGCACGTTCATCTGGTCGGTTGACCCGAAGGACTCGCGCTGCGCAATCGTGGCCGCTAGGTTGACGACAATGAATGTTGACACGGACCGGCAGCGCGCACTGACGCCGCAGGAGGTCGAGACCTGGGGCGCATTCGTCGACGGGGGCTGGGCGTTGATGGCGCGCGTCACCGACGAGATGAGTGCGCGGGGACTGGCCGTCGCGGACATGCGCTTGCTCGAAGCGCTCGAGGACACACCCGATCGCGGTATCAGCGAACTCGCAGACGCCGTCCACATGCGGGTCAGCACCGTGTCACGTCAGATTGCCCGGCTCATCGACGACGGTGAGGTCGAGAAGATCAAGTCCGACGGCGACGGCCGGCACCGGCTGGTGCGCCTGACGGAGCAGGGCCGAGCCACGCTGCATGAGCATGTGATGGTCCGTGACAGCGTGATTCGACGGCACGTCATAGACGTTTTGTCTCCGGAGGAATTCACCGCTCTCGGCGACGTATTCCGCCGAATTCGCGCGGGGATCCCCGGCTGCGCGGGCGAGTGAGTTGACTCTCGATTTCCCGAGTTATCGTATGTGACTCAGGCATCGTTGTCCCGGAAATCGGAGAAATCCTTGTCCCCCTTTTGGGGGTCTCGTTCGAGGACTTCCGAACAAAAACAAGTCTTGGTCAAGCGTCCATATTCTCCACGCCACGCCGAAACGTAGGTCGCGCACTCATGAGCGGGGAAATCTGTTGCCGCTCGGGATTGTTCGCGCCCATTATTCAGGAGCCACTGGTGCTTCCCTGGATCAGTGGGACTTCCTATTGAGGATCTCGAAATGCGCGCATTGGATTGTTAATTCCGGCAGGCTCGGCTCAATTTATGCTGCTTCTTTGAGCCGTGCCTATTTTGGTCGTTTACTGCATTCTGCAGAAAAGTTGTCGCCTGATTATTAGTGTGTGTGACTGGGATCACACCCATTCCTTCATGAGCCACGCGACGAATAGATCGGGAAATCCGATGCAAAGAGCTCTCCGTCCCATCGCCACCACCACCATCGCCTTTGCGAGTGTCACTGCGCTCGCGCTGGGCCCGATGACCACCCCGCCGGCGCTGACCCGCGATGTCGGGATCGAATCGCCGGCGATCGTCCCGACGGCCACGTGGACCGAATTGGTTCAGAACACGTCAGCGAACCTGGATCATCTGATACCGGTGCTGACGGCCGACCCATTGCCGGTGCTGTCGCAAATCCTCGACAACAACCTCACCAGCCTCGGGAATGTTGCGGGTCCGACGATCGACATCGTCGTGGGTGGCGCGGGGTACGTGATCACCCTGCCGATCACCGCAGTGCAGGCGATCCAAGCGCTGTTCGGTGGCGGCGGGATCGAGGAAGCGGCTCAGATTCTGATCGGGCCGCTGGTTTCGCTGGTTCAGGGGCCAGGGTCTGAACTCTTCGACGCCGTCGTCGCGGCGCTGACGCAGCCGTTCCAGAACTTCGTGAATGCGCTAGGCACCATCACTCTCGAGAATGTCGCGGCTCTCGCGCTGGGCGTCGTTTCTCCGCTTCTCGCGACCGTCGTGGCGACGGTGGAAGCCATTCAGAACTTCGTCGGTGCCGTCAATGACGACGACAGTGATTTCGGCGACGTGGTGCAGTCGCTGATCGACTTCATTCCCACCATCGTCGACGGGGCGCTCAACGGTGCGGATGTCGTTGACACGACGATCGATACCGGGCTTCCTTTGCTCCCGCCCATTGCCTTGACCTTGGCTGCAGGGGGCCTGCTGAGCCCCGCGGGAAACCTCGAGATCAGTGTTACGGGCTCAATCCTGCGTCCGGTGCTGAACATTGCGGCGACAACCTCGGGAACGATTGTGACCATCAACAACTACCTTAAGCAGGTCGCCGAAGCGATCACGCCGGTGAATACGGCCGCCAATCGACTGAGCTCGGAGAATGTGTCCACCTTCGCCGCGCCCGATTCGACCGACGCCGAAGCTGACAAGACCGATACCGAGAAGACCGCCCCGGTCGACGATGCTGCAGCCAACACCGTCGTGAACACGACGAACGTCGGGAACCCAGAAGGGCAACCGACCGGCGAGCCGGAGGGTGGTGCTGCCGGGAAGTCCAAGGCCCTGGAGGTGCCCAAGCCCAAGTTGGGCAACTTCGGCAAGCCCAAGGACGGTGACACAGCAAAGCCGAATGGTAGTGACGCCGGCAAGCCCGAAGGCGGTAACGCGGAGGCCGGTGACGAGAGCGGCAACGCCGACGCCGGAAACCAGAGCGCCGACAACGGCGACAACGGCAGCGACGGCGACGACGGCGACGACAGCTGATCCGACATTGATCCGTTTGAAGTTGAGTCCGGAATTCGGGCTCAACTTCAAACGGATCGCGCTTCTCGCTGTCAGACCGGAGCGACCGCCAGAAGGACCTTCCCGATCGCCTCGCCGCTGTCGAGTCGGGCGTGGGCGGTGTCGGCATCGGCGAGTGAGAGCACTGAGTCGATCACCGGCCGCACACGTCCGGCGTCGATGAGCGGCCAGGTGGTTGCGAGGGTCTGCCTCACCACCTCTGCTTTCCCGCCGACGCCGCCGACCGGGCGCGACCGAAGGGTGGTGCCGTGAATCGACAGGCGTTTGCCGAGCATCAGCCCGATCGGGAGTTCGGCCTTGACCCCGCCCTGCATGCCGATGATGACGAGACGCCCACCCGTTCGGAGGCAATCGATGTTGGGGCGCAGATACTTTGCGCCCATGATGTCGAGGATGACGTCGGCGCCACCGCTCTCGTTCACCACGTCGGTGAAGCTCTGCTGGGTGTAGTCGATGAGGATGTCGGCACCGAGGGCATCGCAGCGCGCGAGCTTGGCCTGGCTGCGCGCGGTCACCGCGACCCGTGCGGAAAGCGCGTGCGCCACCTGGATCGCGTGGGTGCCGATGCCGCTGGAACCGCCGTGGATCAGCACCAGCTCGCCCGGCTGTAGGTGTGCGGTGCCGAACAGATTCGACACCACCGTGCACGCCACCTCCGGCAGAGCTGCCGCCGAGGTGAGGTCGACGCCTTCCGGTACCGGCAGGAGTTGGGCAGCCGGGACCGCCACCTTCTCCGCATACCCGCCGCCGGCGAGCAGGGCGCACACTTCGTCGCCCTCCGACCAGCCGCTCACCTCTGATCCGACCGCCGAGATCCGCCCCGAAACCTCCAACCCGAGTGTGTCGGGAGCGCCGGGTGGCGGCGGATACAGTCCCTTGCGTTGGAGCAGGTCCGCACGGTTCACGCCGGCAGCGACGACGTCGACGATCACCTCGTCGTCGCCCACGACGGGATCGGGGATGGTCTGAAGTGACAGATTCCCGGACTCGACGACAATGGCCTTCACCCCGTCGATCGTGTCACACGCTGCTCAGCGATGGGTGCGACCGAGGCCTCGGGCCCCCTGCCGTAGTCTTGCTGCTCAGGGAAGCGTGGCAGAGCGGCCGAATGCACTCGCCTTGAAAGCGAGCGTGGGTAAAACCACCGGGGGTTCAAATCCCTCCGCTTCCGCTCACTGACCTCACTCCGAGGCGTCGTCCGACCGCTCCTCGCTGTCACGCCGACGGTCCGCGTGCAAGGACTTGACTCTCCGCTCCTCGCGCAGCACCTCGACGTGTTTGGTGCGTTCGGCCTCGAGCCACTCGGGCATCTCGACGAGTAGGGCGTTGATCTGTTCGGTCGTCAGGGCTTCGGTCACCTCGCCTCGGATCAAGCCGGAGTTCGAGATCCCGAGCTTGGCGGCCACCAGGTTCTTCGGGTGCGGACCGTTGGCGCGAAGGTCGCGCAGCCATTGCGGCGGGTCGGCTTGGAGGGCGGCCAGTTCCGCCCGCGTGATCGGCCCGGCGCGAAAATCTTCGGGTGTCGCCGGCAGGTAGACGTCCAGCTTCTTGGCGGCGGTGGCCGGCTTCATCGACTGCGAGCTCATCCTCGCAGCGTATCCCCGCGGTAGCCTCGACGCGTGAGCCCGCCCGCAGAAGCCGACCGCACGGATTTTCGGGTCGCCTTCGTGCCAGGCACGACGCCGGGGAAGTGGGTACGCATCTGGGGTGAACGCCACCCGGAGGTGCGACTGGAGTTGGTCGCCACCGAGGTTGCCGATACCGCTGCGGCGATCGGCAATGGAAACGTTGACATGGCGATCACTCGACTGCCTGATGCGGTGACCCACGCCGACCCCGGCGCGCACCACACCATCACGCTCTACGACGAGACGACGGTGGTCGTCATCCCGAAGGATCACCTGCTCAGCGCGGGCGAGGAACTGCAACCGGCAGATCTGGCCGACGAGAGCCTTCTGTGGCCGCTCGACGAGCCTCTCGTCGTCACCGATCGCCCTGGAACCGCGATCGAGCATCGACCCGACACGACCGCCGACGCGATCGAGCTCGTGGCCGCCGGCATCGGACTTCTTCTGGTTCCGCAGTCGCTCGCCCGACTGCACCATCGCCGCGACCTGGATTACCGGCCGGTCACCGATGTCGCGACGAGCAGCGTCGGCCTGCTGTGGCCGGACCCGACGTCGGAGCTGGCCGAGGAGTTCATCGGGATCGTCCGTGGCCGCAAACCCAACTCGTCGCGAGGCACGGCCGAACCGGCACCGAAACGGTCGGCCAAAGAGAAGGCAGCGGCCAAACGAGCCGCGAGGGAAGCGGCCGGCAAAACACCTGGGCCCGGAAGATCGAAGAGCCGTACCCGCCGGCCGCGCTAACTGGCCGCAGAATTCGGACGTCACCGCACGGCGGCGATGGTGGAGGCGGGAAGAGCGTGGTCGCCGAGCGTAAGGCATTCCGACCCACCGGGAAAGGCGTCCGAAACGGTCCTCCTCAGTGCCCGCCGAGGGCACATTGCCCTCGGCGACACCTCACGGCGACCGTTTTGGACGACACCTCCCGGGGCGAGCCGGTCCGACCACCCGAACGCACCGCGACCCCGATCGGATGTATGTACCCCTCAACCCGACCAAGTGCACTGTGTACGTGGCCAGGTTCCCAGGTACAGATCTCCGTAGGTGGCCGCGGCGGTCACCCAACTCTTCGGATCAGCGACCCACCCGCCGCCTGCGGCGGCGATCGTGGAGGCGGGAAGAGGGCCGTGGAGCGCGGCGCTGCGACGATGATCCACGAAAAGTAGGGGAAGAAACTCGTCCCCTATCCCTGGAGTCCTCCCCGCGAATTTTCTCGCGGGCGACTCAACAAGCAGGGGCAGAAAGTAGGGGAAGAACCTTCCCTACTTTCAGTGGTCCGGTGGCTCGCTGACGTGGCCCGTTCGCCTGCCCTTCGAGGCATCCCTCGGCTGGCGCCTCGGGCACCTCAGCGAGCGGTGGGGTGGTGGACGCTTATGTGCAGGTCAGAGCGCTAGTCACCGAACTCTTCGTATCAGGATCTCGCCACCGGGATATACCACGGCCACCAGTCCGGCACACCGCTCGGACATCGTTCGGCCGCAACAGGATCTGGTGGCGTGACGGGTACGGCCAGGGAGAGAATGAGCCACAGAACCGCGATCGCGAGAGAAGTGATCGCCGGGTAGTACAGCCGTGCAGTTGCATTTCGGAGGAGCGTGGAAGCGATCGACAGAACCAGAATCGAGGTGAAGAAGATGGCCGGGCCGCCAACGGTTGCCGCGAACAAAAAGCTGACATTCTCGTTCGGCTGGGAGTCGCACGAACTCCAGACGGACGAGATCACGTAGAAGCCCACGAGTGATGCGACGAGCGAGAAGGCAAGTGGGATACCGACGTTCCTGGCGACTCGGGTGCCCTGCGGGGTAACCCCGAGCCTCATGGTCATCCTTGTCATGGCCATCCGTCAGCGGCTCTGCGTGACGTCCGTGATGATCTTGCCCTCGGCGATGTTGCGGACAAACGATCGCGGCTCGTTCGACAGATCAGATGAGTCCTTCGCGGCAGACAGCCCGAAGGCGGCGAGGCAGACACCGTTGTCGAGAGTTCGGTAGGCGAGAGTCCGCGCCGCCGAAACCGAGTTGCGAGAAACAGATTCGGTGGCGTAGCGCCAGTCGCCGACCGTCTCGCTGTCCTTGAAGGCGGAACTGTTGATGCTCGAGCAGTTGAGGGTGAACAGTTCGACGATGGTGATCGGCTGCACCGTCGAGCCGCTGTCGTCGAGATCCTCGGACTGCCGGTCGATCTCGGTGTAGCTGCGCTGTTCGCGGCGCGGCGTCAGCAGGTATCGGTCGGGATACTCACTCGAGTTGGATTTGACGGTCTTCCAGCCGGACGGAACGTCGACCTCGATGGTCACGTTGCTCGCGAGTTGCAGTGTCTCGGTGCGGTTGTCGCCATCGTCGCTCGGCCAGAGCGCCACGACAAGGGTTGCCGTGAGGCATACGACAGCGACGACGGCGCAGATGACGCCGACGATCAGTGCGGTGGAACGACGACGCGGAGGCGGTGGGGCCCCGAACTGTGCAGCCCCGAACTGCCCGGTGCCGAACGCCGGCCCGAAAGACGGTGGTGCGCCGAACGGCGCCGGGTTCTGCGGCGGACCGAACCCGGGCCCGGCAGGGGGTGGACCGTAGGGGCCTGCCGGCGGACCCGGCGGCGGCATCGGCTGCGCGTGCGGCGGCCCGGGCGGGATCGGCTGCCAGCCCGAATCCGGGTCACCCGGCCCGGGGCCCCACGACTGCGTCATCTCGACCAACCCCCTCGACTCGCGGTCACGAGGTCAGTCTTGCACGGGCGACGGCTTGCGCTCGGCGAGCACTCGCCGACCGCGCCCCTCCCGAGTTGCGCTCAGCCCGGTCGGGACCAGTTCGGCGATCCGGGCATTGAGTGTCACCAATCGGTCGAAGGCGCGGAGAGGACCGTCGCCGAACCAGGTGAGGTAGAAGGTTCCGGCGAACGCCGCCAGCGCCCCGAGGACGAGCGCGCCGGCCAGCACCGGGTAGTGCGCCATCGGAACCGCCAGGTAGCGGTAGGAGACGAGCAGGGTCGCGAACAGCACCGACCCGCCGGCGACCAAACGGATGCGGGGCGCACCCCATCCGCGGGCGGGGTCGCGCAGAGCCGAATCGATGGTCAGGCACAACACCGCGCCGGCGACCAGGTCGACGCCGTAGTGATAGCCGAAACCCAACGTCGCTGCGAGGGTGCAGACCAGCCACAGCGACCCGATCGTACGCATCCACAGCGGTGCGGGACTGCCGTCGACGTCGCGTCGGGAATGCAGGAACACGGCCAGCGCCCAGGCGGTGTGCATCGACGGCATGCAGTTGCGGGGTGGCCCGCCGTCGAAGTGCAGGGGAGCGGGTGTCAGGTCGATCGGTGGCAGCACGCCTGGCCAGTAGTCGCCGAACTGGGCGCCGCCGCCCTCGGGTCCGAACGCGAACATCGGGCCGATGACCGGGAACAGCACGTAGAAGAGTGGACCGACCAAGCCGAGCACCAGGAACGTCCGGACCAGGTAGTGGCTGGGCCAACGGCCCGTCCGCGCGACGCCGCGCAGCTGCCACACCGCGACCACCGCAGCGGCGGCCGGAAGCTCGATGTAAACCCAGTGCAGCAGCCATTCGACCTTGGGGCCGAGGGCTTCGAGAATGCGTGCCGCATGCCACGACGGTTGCCCGAGGGCGTGGTCGGCCAGCATCACGTACTCGTCCAAGACGAGCGGCTGGGTGTGGATGGTCACGCCCAGCCAGATGTCACCGACCTTGGTCGCCAGGATCAGCAGCGCACCCAACGCCGCAGCGTAGAGGGCATTTCGACGGTCGACGCCGGTCCAGCGCCAGCACGCGACGACGACGATCCCGGTCAGCACGATCACCGGTCCGTTGCCGACGGCCACCACCCCGGACTCCAGCCATCGGGGTATCGCGTACAGGGCGTCGATGGCCACTGCCGCACCGAGCGCGATGAAACGTCGTCGCCACGACAACCCGACCATCGCGAGCAGCAGACCCGCCCACGGCAGCGTCATCGATTTCGGGGTGCCCGCGTAGTCGTGCCAGAGGCTCTCCAACGGGCCCAGCGTCGACTGTCGGGTGGCGTAGATCTGCAGCCCGACGAGCAGGGCGACGACGAGCGCGAGCCCGCCGATGACCCGAACACGAGATGGCGACAGCATCCGCTGTCGCCATTCGTGTCGGCGTGGGTCCTCGACTAGCACGTTCGTATCGTAAACGGCATGTGAACTGAGTTGTTCAACCAGTTGAACGAAACGTCGGCAAGGTGAACAAATCGTGACCGATCAGACGACCGCCGCGGTCACCAGCAGGTACTCCCAGTCCATTCGCCCGCCGTCGATGTGGCGATCCGCCAGGTCGGCGATCGCCGCGTCGAGTTCCGCGGCCCGCTCGGCGTCGTCCCCGATCGCCGTGAACGCGGTGATGGTGGGTCCGTAGTTCGCCTTGAAGAAGTCGCGGAAGGCCGCTCCGTCGTCGAACCGGTCCACGGTGACAGCACCGACCTGCGCGTCGAGTCCGGTCACCGCGGTGCCGAACAACGAGCGCACGTGATCCTCGTCGCCCCACAGGACGCCGGGACGGGCGTGCGGCGGCGGTGGCGGAGCGTAGGGCTTCATCACCCCGAACAGTTGACCGATGAAACCGGTTGGGGTCCAGTTGATCAGGCCGATCCGTCCGCCGGGCCGGACGACGCGCACGAGTTGGTCGGCACACTTGCGATGGTCGGGTGCGAACATGACGCCCACGCAGGACGTCGCGATGTCGAAGGTGTCGTCGTCGAACGGTAGATCCTCGGCATCGGCTGTGCGCCAAGTGATATCGAGATCGCTGGCCGACTCGCCGGTCTGCAGCAGCTCCGGGGTGAGGTCGGTGGCGACCACGCGGGCTGCGGCTCGCGCCGCCGGTACCGCGACATTTCCATCGCCGGCCGCGACATCTACCAGGGTCTCACCCGGGTTGATCGTCAAGGCATCGACGAGGGTTCGGCCCAGCGGCGCGATGAGGTCGGCGACGGCAGGATAGTCCCCGGACGCCCACATCGCGCGATGCTTGGTCTTGATCGCGGCGTCGAGGTCGGGGGTGATGGTGCGGACAGTGGTCGTCGGGTGCGACATGGTGGTGATTCCTTGTGTTCGGATATCGGACCCATCCAGCGTCGCTCTCACGTGGCGGTCGTCTCCAGATCACGATCTGAACCACTCGTGGTACAGAATCTGTACTGGTCCCGAGCCGGGCGCGGGTGTGTACTTGAACGAAGCACACGGAGGTGGTCGCATGACCTCGTATGGACAATTCTGCCCGGTCGCCAAGGCGATGGAACTTCTCGACGAGCGCTGGACGATCCTGGTGATTCGCGAACTCCTCTTGGGCAGTAAGCATTTCAATGAATTGCGACGCGGGGTGCCCAAGATGTCACCCGCGTTGCTGACCAAGCGCCTGCGCGGTCTGGAACGGGCGGGAGTGGTTCGACGCACGGTGGTCGGAGGCCGGTCGGTGTACACCCTCACCGAGAAGGGTGACGAACTCGCCGAGGTGGTCACCGCATTGAGCACCTGGGGAATCCGATGGATCGGGGAGTTGGGCGACGCCGACCTCGACCCGCACCTGCTGCTGTGGGACATGCACCGCACCATCCCGATCGACCAGTGGCCACGACGACGCACCATGGTGCAGTTCCGGTTTCGCGATGTGATCGGCAAGGCCGGAACCTGGTGGCTGGTCGTCGACGACGGCCAGGCGCAGGTGTGCGACTTCGACCCTGGCTAAGACGTCGACGTCGCGATCGACACCGACCTGCGCACCCTCACCGAGATCTGGCGGGGTGACACAGACTGGCGAAATGCTCTGCGCGACAACAAGGTCGATGTGCTCGCCGCGCCTTCTGTTGCTCGACAAGTTCCGGGCTGGATCGGGCAGGGCAACTCGGCGGCCATTCCGCGGCCTGCGTGATCTGGTGGCGCGTCAGCGCAACCCGATCGAGCGCATCAGCATCGGCCACGAGGTGTTCAACTCGTCGCGCCAGTAGCCCCACTTGTGGGTGCCGGTGGTGCGCAGGTTGGTGGTGAACGGAATCGACAACTGCGACAACCGATTACTGATCTGGCCCGTGCAGAACCAGGTGCCGATCTCTCCGATGATGCCGCGGAAGGTCTCGTCGACCGGGTCGGCGATCAGGTTGTTGTACTTGCCCGGGACGCCGTTGCCCGACGACATGTAGATCGTCTTGCCGCGGAGGTTCGCCGCGAGGAGGTAGGGGTCGTGCGCACGCCATTCGGGATCGCTGAACGGACCCCACATGTTCTCGACGTTCCCGCCTCCGCGACTCACGTCCCAGCGGGTGAGCATCTGGTTGGGCAGGCTGGAGATGTTGGCGCAGTCGCTGTAGCCGGCCACGCCCTGGTAGAGGGCCGGGTGTCGCGCGGTCAGAGTGAGGGCCGCGACACCGCCCATCGATGCCCCGGCGATCGCGTTGCGGCCATTGCCGCCGTACTCGGCGTCGATCAGCTTGGGCAGTTCGCGGGTGAGGAAGGTCTCGTACATGTACTTCTTGCCGATCGCCGGGTCGACGGCGCGCCAGTCGGTGTAGTAGCTGTGCGGGTCGCCGACCGGCGTGACCACGTTGAGCTTCTCGGCTGCCGCGAGCGACTGCAGGTTGGTCATCGCGTACCAACCCGACTCCTCGTCGTGCGCTTCGGCGCCGTCGAGCATGTACAGCGTCGGGCGCTCACCATCACCCGACGGTCGTTGCAGGTCGACGGTGATCTCGCGCCCCATGATCGGCGACCACACCTTGAGTCGCTCCCGACCCTTGACGGTGGACTTCGACACGACGCGGACGACCGTCTTGTCCGGCTCGGCCTGCGCGCTCGACGTCCCGGTGACGAGCACGCCAGTGGCCATCACCGCCGCCACCAGGGCAGACAACAGAACACGTCCGGACACGACCGACCTCCTGGCCATACGATCTCGTGACCCAGCGTCACGAACACCTGCATCATTATGTGACAGAAGCGGCTGATGTGACTAATGGTGTGATCGTTCCGAAACCGGACGAATACGTCACAGCCAGTCGCGGCGTCGGAAACTGACGTAGAGCGCTCCGACGATCACCACGATGAGCACCGTGCTGGTGACGAACCCAAACGTGCGGGCGAAACCCGGGAACGGGACGTTCTGGCCGTAGAAGCCGGTGATCGCGGTCGGGACGGCGACGATCCCGGCCCACGCCGTCAGCTTCTTCATCACGGTGTTGAGGCGGGCGTCGGCCAGCGAGAGGTTGGTCTCGAACACCGTCGTGATCATGTCGCGCAACGACTCGGTCCATTCCGCGGCGCGCAGCGCGTGGTCGTAGAGGTCGGAGAAGTGCGGATCGAGTTCGGGTGGTGCTTGGTTCTCGAAGCGGCGGCGCTGAATTCCGGCGATGACCTCGCGCATCGGCAGGACGACGCGTCGCAGCACCACGAGATCCTTGCGCAGATCGTAGGTACGACGCTGCAGCGAGCGGCCGGGCACCCTGTCGTCGAAGAGGAGCTGTTCGAGATCCTCGATGTCGTCATCGAGCCGCTCGACCGCGTCGAAATGCCCGTCGACCACGACATCGAGCAGGCCATGCAGAAGTGCGCCGACGCCGTAGCGTTCGCCGCCGATGTCCTTCCAGCGCTGCACCACCTGCTCGATGTCGAAACCGGAGTTCCGGCGCACCGTGATGAGCGCGTTGTGTTTCACGAAAATCGAGATGCGATGCAGATCGAACAGCGTCGCCCGCTGGAGCGGCTGCTGTTGCGGCAATGGCTGCTGGGTGGGTGGTGCGGCATCTGAATCCGACTGTCCGTCACCATCTTTGATGGTGATGGCGTACACCATCAGGAAGGTGTGTGCGGTATAAGTGACGGTCTTGACCCGCTCCACGGCTGCGGTGGTGTCCTCGACGGCGAATGGGTCGAGGTCCAGTTCTGCTGCCAGATGGGTCAGTGTCTCGTGAGTGGGGCATTCGAGGTCGGCCCAGACGAGCGTGCCCGGTTGGTCGATGCACTCGGAGATCTGGTCGAGCTGGAAGCCGTCGACGAACTGGCCGTCGCGCCAGATCTGTCCGCGGACATGTTCGTGGCCCATCCGACGATTGTGCACCGCTCGTCGCGCACCGAACGGTCGTTGCGGCAGGATCGCAGCATGACGGCCGGGCAGGGATCGCGCAGGATCGCGTCGCTGACCGGTATCCGGACCGTGGCGGCGCTGGCCGTCTGTCTCACGCATGCGGCGTTCTGGACCGGCAACTACACCGACGACTTCGCCGGCCGGATCTTCGCGCGGTTCGAGGTCGGCGTCGCGATCTTCTTCGTGCTGTCCGGATATCTGCTGTTCCGGCCATGGGTTCGCGCAGCGGCCGAAGCGTCGACGACGCCAGGGGTTCGACGCTACTTCTGGCACCGTGCGCGGCGCATCCTTCCCGCGTACTGGATCGTCGTGACCGCGGTGTACGTGCTCTACGCCGTTGCGCCGCCCGGTGGAGTCGAGTCGGCCACCGGCAACGGCTGGTCGGGCTATCTGCGGAACATGACGCTGACCCAGGTCTACGGGATCGGCCACCTGCACAGCGGGCTGACGCAGATGTGGAGTCTTGCTGCCGAGGTCGTCTTCTACCTGGTGCTGCCGCTCATCGGTTGGGTGCTGGTGGTGGCGCTGTCGCGCCGGCGGTGGCGACCCGATCTGCTGATCGTCGGTTTGGTCGGGGTGATGCTGATCAGTCCGATCTGGTCGGTGGTGGTCGCTGGCAGTGATGGCGTCGATCTCACCGCGCGGCTGTGGGCTCCGGCATTCATCGGTTGGTTCGCGGGCGGGATGCTGCTCGCGGTCTGCACCCGTCTGGTCCGACGCTGGCCGGCGTCGTGGTCGGTGGGCATCGCGATCGGGGCCTTTGTGCTGTCCGGATCTGCCATCGCGGGCGAGCCGACCATCACCCCGACCACCGCGTCGGCGACCATCGTCAAACACCTTCTCTATCTCGTCGTCGCCGTCGGGCTGATCGGCCCGCTGGTTTTCGCTGGGCGTGACCTGTGGACGAGGTTGTGCGGGAGCGCACCGATGGTGTGGTTCGGTGAGATCTCCTACGAGTTCTTCCTCGTCCACGTGGTGGTGCTCGAGGTGATGATGGACGTCCTGAACTACGGCGTCTTCACCGGGTCGTGGCTGATCGCGTTCCTGGTCACGACGGCGGTGAGCACTCCGATCGCCTGGGGGCTGCACCGTGCCACCGCACCCCTGTGGCGTGCGCGGACGCCGGGGAGTGTCGTCGAGCCCGGGTAGCATTGTCGGCAGAGAAGGCGGGAGAAATTCATGGTCGACAACCGGTATCCGGGGCGGCGGTCGCGTGCGCGTTCGGCCAAGGAGATCCGCGCCTGGTGCGACGCGTCGCAGATGCCCGGCGACCGGCCCGACCTCTCCGACGTCGCCGCACTGCTGATCGCGTCGGGTTTCCTCACGCCGGGCGGACGGGCGATCTTTGTCCGTCGGGTCTCGTTGGGACTGCCCGTGCCGACGCTGCCCGCAGGCTTCGGTGACCTCCGCCGACTCCAGCGCGGGATCACGCAGCTCGAGAATCAGCTGGTCAGCCCGGTTGTTCCCGGCGTGGTCGGCGCGGTGATGCGCAATCGCCTGAACGGCCTGGTGCGGCGTCGGGAGGATGCACACAAGGCGATCGTCACCGCCAAGGGCGTGTTCGCCGGTGGCACGCGAGCCATTCGCCGGGAGCGCCGCGAGAACGTCTACCTCGAGATCGATGAGCGGGAGCGCCTGTTCTCGGGCCTGCTGTGTACGCCCACTCCCAACGTCAACGCGTCGAGTTACATGCGCCGGGCAGGTTCGGCGGCGATCGATCGGATCGCGGGTGTCGTCGGCGCTGTGGCCGCGAAGTCGGGCAGCCCGCAGGCCGAGACGTGGGCGGGTCAGATCCTCGGGGGCGGTCGGGAGCAGGCGGCACCGCAGGCACCGCGGGCGGCCGGATTCATCGACGGCTACGAGACGCTTCTCTACGTCGCCGGGCACTACTACGACCGCATCGTCCGCAATCCGGCCTGGCGCTCCGACCATTTCGAGGTGCAGCGCACCCAGGTGAACCTGCACGCCGAACTCGCCGAGATCGCGGCCGACGTCATCGCATTGCGTGCGGTCCGCATCGACCTCGACCGCGCGAAGCGCAACGGCGGGTTCGACAAGTCCTTCGCCGAGCAGATCGACCGTCGGGAAACCGTATTGCGACCGGTCTGGACCGAACTCATCGACCGCGTGCAGGCCCTCGCCGAAGTCGCGTTCGTCGTCGAGTCGGCCGCCGTCGAACTGCGCATCCTCGCCGAGTACAACAAAGCACTCACCATCGACGACCGCATCGACGAACTGATCGCCAGGTCGGGGGATCGAGAGATATCCGTCGACAACTCCAAGCGCCTCACCGAACAGGTACGCAGTGGCGAGGAGCAACTGCGGATCTACCGAGATGTCTTGCAGGGAAACATCGCGCGAATTTCTCCCGCTGCCGCACGCGAGCTTCCGGCTCGGTATGAACCCGCGCCAGGGCGGTCCGGAACCGGGGATCGGAGAAGCTGACGCGTCAGCGCGACCACGAACGCAGATAGTCCTTTTCGGTCGGCGTGAGCCGACGCAGCGTGTGCGCCTCGATGTCGACGACCGCCATCTGGGTGCTCGCGACACATGCCGGACGGCTGTCGGGCTCGGCGTCGGCTCCCCGGATCTCGTAGCCGATGGTGAAGTCGACGGATCGAAAACCCTTGATCCACATGGCGATTCGCAGTGGCGAATCGGCGTGGCGCAGTTGACTCTGATAGCGGATCTCGACGTGGACGATCATCGCGCTCTGGATCAGCGGGGCGTACTCCTCGCCGGCACTGAGGAGCCACGCGATGCGCGCCTCTTCCATCAACGTGACCATGCGCGCGTGATTGATGTGGCCGAAGGCGTCCATGTCCGACCATCGGACGTCGACCTCTGCGACGAACGCGAAACCGCTGCTGTCTTGTGTCGCCACTGGTCTGGATGTCCTTTGTGTGATCGCAAACTCGATTGTGGGCCTTCTCGCGGTCGGCTATCCGCGGGTAGTCTGTCACCCTATAAGTGGTCTGTCCGCTGGGGGGCGCGCGGCCGCGTGTCGTGAGATCGGACCGACGGAGCACGTGTCTGAAACGGGGTAGGAGAAAACCGCATGGCGAGGCGTTGGATCGCAGTCGTTGCCGGGGTCGTTGCTGCGCTGTTGACGGCACCTGTGGCCGCACATGCCGCGCCCACGCCGACGGCGCGGATCGCGAAGTCGGTGAAACTGAGTGCCCTGCGGACCGACATCTGGGTGTACTCGCCGGCGATGAAGCAGCGGGTGAAGCTTTCGGTGCTCACGCCGGCCGGAGCGTCGGGTCCCCGTCCGACCGTCTACATGCTTGATGGCGCAGGTGCCGAAGGCGACGTGAGCGACTGGATCACCAAGGGTCGTGCGGGCCGTTTCTTCGCCGACAAGAACGTCAACGTCGTTCTTCCGACCGGCGGCAAGGGGAGCTTCTACACCGACTGGCAGAAGAACGACCCCAAGCTCGGTAAGCCCATGTGGGAGACGTTCCTCGCCAAGGAACTCCCCGCGCTGGTCGACAAACGCTTCAACGGCACCGGCCGCAACGCGGTGATCGGCTTGTCGATGGGCGGTCAGGCTGCCTTCGCGCTCGCCATTCGCCATCCGTCGCTGTACCGGGGTATCGCGTCGTTGTCGGGCTGCCCGCCGGTGTCGGGGCCCGCGAACGAAGCGTATGTCCGCACCACCGTCGGACGTGACGGCGGCGACGCCACCAACATGTGGGGGCCGTTCGGCTCGAAGGGTTGGCGTGCGCACGACCCGAGCCTGCACCTCGACGCCCTGCGCGGGAAGCAGATCTTCATCTCGGCCGGTTCCGGGGCCGTCGGCCCGCTGGACCTGCAGCGCCGGGTGGAGCCCGACGAGGGGCCGCGTGAGGCCGTCACCGCGTCGTCGTCGGCCCTTGAGCTCGGCGCCTACCGCTGCTCGTTGGAGTTCGCACTCACGATGCGTGCCGCCGGCGTCAACTACACCGACGGATTCCGTCTGATCGGCACTCACACCTGGGCGTACTGGGAACAAGACCTCCCCGCCCTGTGGCCGGTCATCTCGCGCGGGCTCTACAGCTGACCCGGCCACCGCTCCCGGACCCCACCACCGCTCCCTGAGGTGCGAGGAGCGCAAGCGACGAGCCTCGAAGGGCGCAGCGAGATGGCATTGTCATCGCACCACGGGCTCGCAGGCTCGCGTCTAGCCAGCGGTGGAACACACGCAGCGTGAGGGGGCTGATCTCAGCCCCGCCGCCCGTCCCAGGATTCGGCGAACGCGAGGAACACGTCGTCCTCCTCCGGGTTGGTGACCGTCACTCGAACGCCGTCACCGGCGAACGGGCGGACCACCACTCCTGCCTCGACGCATGCGGTCGCGAAGTCGATGGCTGCATCGCCGAGGTCGAGCCAGACGAAGTTGGCCTGCGAGTCGGGTACGCGATAGCCCGCTTCGCGCAGACGCGCGGTCACTCGTTCGCGTTCGGCGACGACGCTGTCGGTGCGCGCCAACAACTCGTCGGCCGCCGCGAGACTGGCGAGCGCTGCCTGTTGGGCCACGCTGTTCACCGAGAAGGGCACGTGCACCTTGCCGAGGGCGGTGATCACCTCGGGCGTCCCGACGGCATATCCGACGCGGAGCCCGGCCAGCCCGTATGCCTTCGAAAAGGTGCGCAGCACAACAAGATTCGGGAACTCCCGACGCAGGTCGAGGGCGTCGTAGTGTTGCGATTCCGGTAGCCGCATGTACTCGAAGTACGCCTCGTCGAGGGCGACGATGATGTCCGACGGCACGGTCTGCAGGAAGGTGCGCAAGTCGTCGGCTTCGACGACGGTGCCGGTCGGATTGTTCGGATTGCAGACGAAGATCAGCCGTGTGCGGTCGGTGATGGCGTCGGCCATGGCCTTCAGGTCGTAGACGCGGTCTCCGGTGAGCGGTACTTGCACCGGCGTCGCACCGGCCACCCGCGTCGCAAGCGGGTACGTCTCGAACGAGCGCCAGCCGAAGATCACCTCGTCGCCCGGCCCGCTGGTGATGAGAATCAGGTTCTGGCAGAGGATCACCGAGCCGCAGCCCACCTGGATCTCGTCCTCGGTCACACCGAGCTGCTTCGCCAGTGTCGCGGTGAGCTCGACCATCCCGTTGTCGGGGTAGCGATTGACCGACGCGGCCGCGGCGCCGATGGCGTCGAGCACGCTGGGGAGCGGGCCCTGGGTTACCTCGTTGCTGGCCAGCTTCACCGCGCCCGGAAACGTCTTGCCCGGCACGTAGACGGGGAGGTCGTCGAGGTCAGGGCGGATGCGCAGCGTCACCCGTCCAGGGTAGGGGTCGACGAGAACGACCCACAAAGCGGTGGGTATCGGAGTCCTCGCTCTACTGGTTTGCTTCCCGGTGCGCCGAGTGTGTAACCTTTCGCTTCGGCAAGTTCGAAAGGACTCCGCTGGGAGGCGTGCCAGAGCGGCCGAATGGGACTCACTGCTAATGAGTTGTCTCACTAAAATGGGACCGGAGGTTCAAATCCTCTCGCCTCCGCCGCATCGCAGGCGCCACCCGCGATGGACAACTGAACAGCGATAACTGAAGACCACGCGCCCGTAGCTCAACGGATAGAGCATCTGACTACGGATCAGAAGGTTTGGGGTTCGAATCCCTACGGGCGCACGGAGAAGCCCCGTGGAACGCGCTGTGTTCCACGGGGTTTCTGCTTTCTCGACGTCGTCGTGCGCCGCTCCGTCAACGGTCTCGCGATCAAGACCGTTGTGAATTTTCTTCACTGACCTCTCGCGAATGCGGCGAATCGCTGTTCTACTGGAGCACGGGGGTTCCAGGCTGCTCGACCACGCATTCCCTAGCGAAAGGTCTCCATCGTGATCCCAGCTCCTGTGGCAAAACTCGCTGCCGAACTCTTCGGCACGTTCTGGCTCGTCTTCGGTGGGTGTGGTTCGGCCATCTTCGCTGCGAAACAGGTTGCCCAATCCGACAATGGCGCAACCACTTTCCAAGTCGGCATCGGATACCTGGGTGTCGCGCTCGCGTTCGGGCTCACGGTGGTGACCATGGCCTACGCGGTCGGCCACATCTCGGGCGGTCACTTCAATCCGGCGATCAGCCTTGGTGCTGCGGTCAGTGGCCGCCTTCCATGGAAGGATGTGCCAGGCTACTGGATCGCACAGGTTGCGGGCGGTCTGTCGGCCGGCTTGATGCTCTGGATCATCGCCAGCGGCAAGGAAGGCTTCGAGCGGAAGGGGTCGATGGCCGCCAACGGCTACGGCGACCATTCGCCCGACGGATACGGTCTGGTCTCCGTGCTGATCGCGGAGATCCTCCTGACGGCGTTCTTCCTCATCGTCATCCTCGGCGTCACCGACGCAAAGGCGCCGGCCGGATTCGCTCCACTTGCAATCGGCTTGACGCTGACCCTGATTCACCTCATCTCGATCCCGATCAGCAATACGTCCGTGAATCCGGCCCGCTCGACCGGAGTCGCGTTCTTCAACGGCAACGGTGCGCCCGCCCAACTATGGCTCTTCTGGGTGGCGCCGCTCGTCGGCGGGGCGATCGGCGGATTGATCTACGTGACTCTGTTCGCGAAAGAGGGCAGCGAGGACACCCAGTCCGAACTTGCCTGAACGGAGCACCTGCACGTCAAAGCGGACCCGGGTGCCACTTTGGACAGATGACCCACTGGGTCTTGCCCAATGAGTCGTTTTTGTGTGAAGGTGTCTTCAGTTCGCGCTCGTGAACGATGGTGGCCCTGGTCAGGGGGTTGCCGCCCCCCGCGTGGGGTGGGGGCGGCAGCACGGCCCGATGGTCTGCGACAACGGAGTCGATGACCATCACCACGCCACACGGCGCGTGACAGCTCGGCCGTATAGGCCTGACACCCGCGGGCGCATGGGGTCCCGCGGGTGTCGCATCATCTCAGGGTCCCGCCGCGTGCCCGGCAGAATCGGACACCGGCTGACAGAATCTCCGGTCATGGAGTTGCTCATCCTCGTCCTGGTCGGGGCGATCATCGTGACCGCCGCCGCCGACCGGAGGGGCATGCAGCCGGCGCTGATCATCGTGCTGATCGCGCTGGGCGTGTCGTTCATCCCGGGTCTCCCGCAGGTCGAGCTGGATTCGGACATCTTGCTCACCGTCGTCCTGCCACCGCTGCTGTACTCGGCGGCGCTCGGGTTCTCCTTTCCCAACTTCCTGCGCAACATCAAGCCGATTCTCGGTCTCGGTGTCGCGATGGTGGTCATCACCGCGTTCGCGGTCGGCGCGGTCGCCGCGTTGCTGGTCCCCGAGTTCACCTTCTTGCTCGCGCTGCTCCTCGGCGCGATCGTGGCGCCGCCCGACGCCGTGACCGCGGTCGCCATCGGCCGCAAGCTCGGGCTTCCCAAACGCCTGATGGCGATCCTGACGGGCGAGAGTCTCGTCAACGACGCAGCGGCGCTCTCGCTGTTCGCGATCGCCATCTCGCAGATCGCCAACACCCACGCCTTCATCGACAACCCACTTCTGCTGTTCGGGTACAACGCACTGTTGGGCCCCGTCGTCGGGGTCGTGCTAGGCCTGGTCACCCTGTGGATTCGTCGCCATCTACGCAACCCGGCTCTCGAAACCGTGCAGGGTTTCGTGGTGCCGTTCGCGGCATTCCTCGCGGCCGAGCACCTGCACGCATCGGGTGTGTTGGCGGTCGTCATCGCCGGTTTCGTCGTCGGCTCGGGTTCGGTGCACGCCGGCTACCAGACACGACTGCAGGAACGCTATGTCTGGAACTCGGTGGATGTGCTGCTCGAGGCCTTCGTCTTCGCCTACATCGGCCTACAGCTGCGTTTCATCATCGAGGACCTGCGCGAGGCCCGCGAGTCCCTCGTGCAGATCGGCGTCGCGTCGTTGCTGGTTCTCGCGGTGGTCCTGGTGATCCGACCGATCTGCGTGTTCGCGATGTTCGGGCGCGGGGTGGTGAGTCGTCGGCTCGGGGAAGGCATGGGCGGCGTGCAAGTGCATGCCAACCCCCGACGACCCGCGGCCGCCCGCAGCACCCGGACCACCAAGACCCGGTGGGCGCGACTGCGCGAGCGCATCGACAACCGGCCGTTGACCTGGCAGGAGGCCACGGTCGTGGCGTGGACGGGTATGCGCGGTGTGGTCACCCTCGCGGCCGCCTCCGGTATCCCGGTCACTCTGGAATCGGGTGAACCATTCCCCGAACGCTCGGCCATCCAGGCGATCGCGTTCGTGGTGGCGGTGGGCACCATTCTGATCCAGGGCCCGACCCTGCCGTGGCTCATCGGACGCCTTCACCTGCACAACGAAGACGAGGAACGCTACGACCACGAACAGACCGAACGGGCCGAACGCATCGTGCAGATCGCGGCCCAGGTGGTGATCGACGACTTCGTGAAGAACCCGCCTGCGGGCCTCGACAACGCGACCGTCGACTACATCAAGGAGACGGTGGCGCGGCAATCGCGGGACGTCGAAGAAATGCCCGACCCCGACGCGCACACGGCCCGCACGGACGCGTTCGCCGCGCTGTACCGCGACGTGCTCTTGGCCCAGCGCGACTCGCTGGTGGAGAACCGCGACGCCGGCGCGGTCGAGGACGAAGCCGTGCGGGCGATGCTCGAGCGGCTCGACCTGCAGGAAGCCGGCCTGTCGTCGCGCCTGGAGAGCCGATTCTGACCGATCACCGCGTGACCGGTCCAGCGCATGACGCCGTACTGTCGAAGACATAGGCATCGATGACGCTCGGACCTGGAGGACTCGGACGAATGGGACAACCGCACGACCCGACGAGGTCTTCGGAGTCGTCCGACGACCAGGGTCGGAGTGCGAGCGACGACTACCGCGGTGACCTGAAGCAGTTCTATCCCCCTCTGGGCTACACACCGGACGGCACGCCGCGGTTCTGGCCCGGCGCTGCGCCGCCGCGTCGGGGAACTCGACGGGGTCAGGAAGCGATCACCTCGACGCCCGACGAGGCGTCGGCGTCACCCACCTCGACCTCGACCGCTGCGACGCCGGCGTCGTCGAGATCCGCATCCAGCGTCCCGTCGGTTCGGAGCACGGCGTTCACCGTCGTCGCCCTGCTCGCCGCGGTGGTCGTGGTATTGCTCGTCGCAATGGCCTTCTTCCGCGACGACCCCGATTCCGACACGACGGCCGCCGATCAGCCGACCTTCACCGCCGAATACCCCACCCGTGTACCGACACTCAACCCGCGTTCGACGCCGCGCCCGTCCGGAGTCCCGACCCGACCCCGCTCACCGTCGGGCATCGACCCCAGCGGCCACGAAGTCGTCTACCAGGTGACGATCGAGGGCACCGGCACCATCCTCTACGTCGATTCCCTCGGCTTGCGGACCGAATTCTCCCCACCGGCCACCTGGAGAATCGCCTTCACCGGTGGCTACAACCCACTGCGGCTGATCGTGGTCGTCGGCAGCGGCAGCAGTGCCACCTGCACCATCACCGTCGACGGCGAGACCATCGTCAGCGACGAGGTCAGCCCGTCGTCGACCAAACGCAGCGCCTCCTGCATCGCCTGACGAGTGGTCCGGGGCACAATTGTGCTGCTCACTTGGATTGAGCTTGTCGAAATCACCTGCACATCAGTTGTGTGGAATCGGTTCCTGGTCGCTACCGTAGGAGGGTGAGTTCTCCGCAAGCAGCCCCCCAGACCGCGACACCCACCGGTGAGTACCGGACGATGCTGACGTGGCGGGGCGAAGGAACCGACCGCCTCGAGCAGGTTCGCCTTCATGTCAACGGCACACGGATCAAGGCCTACGGCCGGATCATCGCCGCCGCCACCGACACCCACGAGGCGTTCTCCGCGTCGTACGAGCTGGTCACCAACGATTCCGGTGTGACCAAGCGACTGTCCATCCACCTCGTCCAAGTGAGTGGGGAAACCCAGTTCGCCATCAACCGTGACGAAGAGGATCACTGGCTGGTGCACTCACCGAGCGGCGAATCGATTCGCAGCGACTTCGGGGGCGCGCAAGACGTGGACCTGGCCCTTTCGCCGATGTTCAACGCGCTGCCCATCCGACGCCTCGGCCTTTCCGCCGGCAGCGGTGCCGCAGTCGAGGTTCCCGTCGTGTACGTGTACCTCCCGCAGGGCACCGTGGAGCCGGCCACCCTCAGCTACACGCCGAAGGCCGACGGTATCGGCGTGGTCTCACCGGTCGCGAACTCCACGCTCTCGGTCGACGAGAACGGGTTCGTGATCGACTACCCCGGCCTGGCCACCCGCGTCTGAGCCGACCCGCCCACCGAAGAGTTGCCCTCCGCTGGCTGAGGTGCTCGAGGCGCTAGCCGAGAGCCTCGAAGCCCTGGTGAGACGACAATGTCAACCCACCCAAACCCGACCCGCATGGGCCTGGCGTCGGAATTCGTGCTGCCAGCCGTCGTCACCGACCTCGGCGCCGGTGATGGCCTCCACCGCGCCGTTCGCCATCTCCTCGTAGGCGATGCGCGCGCGGTGCCCATCGTCGATGAGTACCTCCACGGTGCCCTTGTCCCGGAGGTCGTCGCGAGCCGCGATCAGGCGGTCGATCGTTTCGCTCAACACGTTGAGAACGGCAATTCGATTGGCCTCCACCATTGCTCGCTGCAATGCGGGTGCGCTCCCGGCCACGCGCGTGCCGTCACGAAAGCTCCCAGCGGCCAGACGTAGTGCCAAGCCGCTTTCGCCTGCGCCCACCGCCGCGGTGGCGGCCGCCGTCAGATGAGGCAGATGCGAGATCGCGGCGACCGCACGATCGTGTGCGTCGGCCGCCGCAGGAACCACCCGGGCGCCGGTCGCGAGCGCCATGGTCGCGACTGCGAGCCAGTCCCGTGCCGGTGTGGCGTCGTCGGTCGTGACCATCCACATCGCGTCGACGAAGAGGCTCGGGTCGGTCGCCGACCACCCCGACCGGCTCGTTCCCGCCATCGGATGTCCACCCACGTAACGCGCGTTCGGATGCAGTCGCGCCACGATCTCTGCGACCTCCTGCTTGACGCTGATCACGTCGGTGAGCAGGGCGTCGGGTGCGAGGTCGGCGATCGCCGACACCAACGGTTCGATCGTGGTGACCGGGGTTGCGAGCACGATCATGGCGTCCGACTCGGCGGCGCGACGCAGCGTCGCAGCCAGATCCGACGAAGCCTGGTAACCGTCGCGGACGGCGTCGTCAACCGTCTGCGTCGAACGGTTGTAGCCGAAGGCCTGGTGCCCCGCGTCGTGCAGGACGCGAAGCAGCGATCCTCCGATCAGCCCGAGGCCCAGCACGCAGACGGGTGGGAGCGGTTCGGGCCCGGCAGTATTGGGATCACTCACCTGGACAGATTCCCATATCGCGATCGGCGTCTGCCGAGGACTTGGGCGGTTCGCCGTTTACGGCTACCGTGACCTGCATGGCTGGTGCCGGCGCGCAGAAGACGGGCTCGAACACGCAGAACGACGATGACATCGACGGTTTTGCCATAGCCGTGGTTCGCGAGGACGGTGCGTGGAAGGTCACCGCGATGAAGCCCGCCGCGTTGGGGGATCTCTCGGACGCCGAACGTCAACTTCGTGAGTTGCGCGCAGCGGGTGCGGTGTTCGGCCTGCTCGACGTCGACGACGAGTTCTTCATCGTCGTCCGCCCGGCGCCTGGCGGTGCGCGGTTGTTGATCTCCGACGCCACCGCAGCGCTCGACTACGACGTCGCCGCCGATGCGCTCGACGCGCTGGACGTCGACGTCCCCGACCTCGACCCGGATGACCTCGACGACATCGACCCGTGGGAGGAGGGCGACCTCGGGCTGCTCGCCGACCTGGGTCTGCCCGACGCGGTGATGAGTGTGATCGTCGGGGACACCGACCTGTACGCAGACGAGCAGATCGGCATGATCGCCGCGCGACTCGGGTTTGCCGACGAGCTCTCCAAGGTTCTCGACTCCCTCGGCCACTGACGGCCCGGAGATGGGTGAGCAGGTGAGCCCGCCGATCTGGGAGTCCATGATGGTGTGTGCGCTCGACGCGGCGGCCGACGCCGGGCCCGATGACGTTCCGATCGGAGCGGTGGTATTCGATCCGAACGGGATCGAACTCGCTCGTGCAGCCAACCGCCGCGAAGCCGACGCCGACCCGACCGCGCACGCCGAGATCCTCGCCCTGCGAGCCGCCGCCGCGGCGTTCGGGGACGGGTGGCGCCTTCCGGGCTGCACGATCGCCGTGACCGTCGAACCTTGCACGATGTGTGCCGGGGCCATCACCCTGGCGCGGGTCGATCTGCTCGTGTTCGGGGCGTGGGAGCCCAAGACCGGGGCGGTCGGATCCCTCTGGGATGTGGTCCGCGACCCGCGTCTGAGTCATCGTCCGCAGGTGCGCGGAGGTGTCCTCGAGGAGCAGTGCCGCGCGCTGATGGTCGGATTCTTCACCGACCGCCGGGATGCGCCACCGGCCGATTAGCCGCCTCGGGGTGGACTCAGGGAAATCTCCGTGACCGCTCCCGATGCGGACACCGCGCACCGGCTGGCAATCTTGAGTCCAGAACCCCCGACGAGGAGTACAAGATGAGTGAGTCTGCCGACAAGATCAAAGATGTCGTCGACACCGCAGTGGCCAAGATCGACGAATTCGTCGAGAGCGGCAAGATCCAAGATGCCCTCGGCGTCGCGCGCGAGAAGGTCGAGGCGTTTGTCGACAACGACCGCGTACAAGAGGTGATCACGGTCACCCGCCAGAAGGCCGGCGAGGTCGCCGACAAGTTCAGCGGGCGCTGATCCCGGCGCGCTGACCTGCGATTCTGGGCAGCTCTGCCGTGCTGTGGCACGGTGGGTATCGGGGGAGTGACTCCCTCGTGGCCTTTCGCGTCCAGCAGCGGCGCGTGAGCAGGCCCGATGTTCGATTCCGGGGTGGCAGCGGGCCACACCGGACCTCACTCGAGGAGGATCAGATGGCAATCTCTGACGATGCGAAGAACAAGGCCGAGGAACTGAAGGGCCGTGGCAAGGAAGCCGCCGGCAGCCTGACGGGCGACGAGGACCTCAAGAACGAGGGCAAAGCCGATCAGGGTGTGGCGCAGGGCAAGCAGAAGATCGCCGACGCTGCCGACGCCGTCAAGGGCAAGGTCGACGACGTCAAGGACAAGCTGACCGGCAACTGAAGGCAATCAGGCCGCTCTGACCAGCCAATTTAAGGCTGGACGCGAGCTGCGGTACAGTCTTCCGCGGTGGCGTGTCCGAGCGGCCGAAGGTGCAGCACTCGAAATGCTGTGTGCGGTAACCCCGTACCGAGGGTTCAAATCCCTCCGCCACCGCCACAGGCACCCTCCCACTTATCTGGTGGGAGGGTGCTTTGTTCTTCGGTGCGATGTCGTGGCCAACAATCGCTCGCGACGAGGGCCGATCCGCGATGATGTGGTGGACGCTGTACCGCCGGTCGGTGGGTTCGGTTCGGTGAAGTAGGAGGCACGGAATGCTCAGCTCGGTGTTCCGGATCGCAGGGGTGGTAGTACTCGCGGTTCTCGCTGTCGTGTCGGTGGTTGCGACCGTGCTCGGAGCATGGCAGTGGATCTTCGCGGCCGTCGTTCTCGTGCCACTGGCGGCACTGGGTGCTCACGATCTGACGCAGCGGCGGCACTCGCTGCTGCGCAATTATCCGATCGTCGGGCGGATGCGATTTCTGCTCGAAGCCGTCCGACCGGAGCTTCAGCAATACTTCATCGAACGCAACTTCGACGGACGGCCCTATGATCGCGACGTCAGGTCGCTGATCTACGAACGTGCCAAAGGGACTACGTCGGACGTGGCGTTCGGCACCGAACGCGACATCGACGCCGACGGCTACGAATACCTGGTCCACTCCGCGGCGCCGCTGATCCCACCCGACGCGCCGTTCCGGGTGCGCGTCGGCGGGCCCGACTGCACACAGCCCTACGACATGGCACTGCTCAACGTCTCATCCATGAGCTTCGGTGCGCTTTCCGGAAATGCGTTGCGCGCTTTGAACAATGGTGCGCACAAGGGTGGCTTTGCGCATGAGACGGGTGAAGGTGGACTCACCCCCTATCATCTCGGCGGCGCAGATGTGATCTGGGAGATCGGATCCGGCTACTTCGGGACCCGCGCCGCAGACGGGCGCTTCGATCCGCGCCAGTTTGCCGACAAGGCGGCCACCGAACAGGTGAAAGGCATCCTGGTGAAACTGAGCCAGGGTGCAAAGCCCGGCATCGGCGGGGTGCTGCCCGCGGCCAAGGTGACCGAGGAGATCGCTCGCTATCGCGGGATACCGGTCGGCGAGAAGTGCGTGAGTCCGCCGGCGCATTCGGCATTCTCGACGCCGCGAGAACTGGTCTTCTTCATTGCACAACTTCGAGAACTCGCCAACGGCAAGCCGATTGGGTTCAAGTTGTGCCTGGGTTCGCGGGTGGATGTGCTGGCCATCTGCAAAGCGATGCTGGCCGAGGGCATCACCCCGGACTTCATTGTCGTCGACGGTGCCGAGGGCGGCACGGCCGCAGCGCCGCCGGAGTACGGGGATCACGTCGGATTGCCCCTGACCGACGGACTGATGACCATGCACAACGCCCTGGTGGGGACCGGCCTGCGAGACCGAATCCGCTTGGGCGCCAGCGGAAAGGTGGCCTCCGGGAACGACATCGTCAAACGTCTGATCCAAGGTGCCGACTACACCAATGCCGCTCGCGCCATGATGATGGCGGTCGGCTGTATCCAGTCGCAGCGATGTCACACCAACCACTGCCCGGTCGGCGTCGCCACTCAGGACGCGCGGCGGGCGCGCGCCTTGGACGTCGAGGACAAGAGCGAACGGGCCTACCGGTACCAGAAGGCCACCGTCGCCCAGGCGATGCGGCTGATGGCGTCGATGGGCGTCAGCGACCTGTCCCAGCTGTCGCCGCACCTGCTGCGCAAGCGGGTGTCGCCGACCGAACAGCGGACGTACGCCGAGATCTACGAGTGGCTGAGTCCCCGCCAATTGCTGGTGGAGACGCCGCCGACCTGGCTCGACGACTGGATGCGTGCCAACCCGGACTCGTTCACGCCGAGCGCACTGATCAGATCCTGACGCCCGCGCTCCTCGGACCTGCGACCCACCCGCTGACGTCGGCGATCGTGGAGCGGGAAGATTTGTCTGCTGATTGAGTAGGCGAGCCCCTCAGGGCGAGTCGTAACGAAATCGGGTGAGATTTCTAAGTCCGCACGTCGTGGTCACCGACAATCTCGACTCACGAGGTTTCGATACGCGCGCGCTCGCAGGCTCGCGCGTCGCTACTCAACCAGCAGGTGATTCGCGCAGGTCAGGAGGCCTGAGGCAGTACCCTTCGAGTCGGAAAGCGACGCGTCATTGCCTCAAACGCCTCGGGGCGCCGGGCTTCGGGCAACATCAGGGCGTGGCTGCGTACGCAGCGGCGAGATCGATGCGGAGCCAGCCGCCGTCGGCGCCGGCCTGGTCGAGCGGATAGCCCGAGCCGATCGCGGTGCGCGTCAGGATTGCCAAGCGTTGGGCATCTGACAACCCGGGGAACCGCGTCCGCAGCAGTGCCGCCGCGGACGCCGGGATGGCGTTGCGCTGACCGGGCGCGATCCGTCCGAATCCGAACGTCATCATCCCTCGGTGTTCGGTGACGGCTGCGTTGGTGCTCAGGTAGGGCCGGTCGGTCGCGATGAATCTCGACAACGGCATACCGACGGCGCGTTCCAGTGCACCGCGAAGTTGGGTGCCGGCCTGCCTGATCAGTGATGCGAAACCAGGGTCGGTCAGCCTGGCGGCGACGATGTCGGTGGCCATGATCCGCCCACCCATCACATCGAGCGGGTAGTGAACTCCGAGCACCATGCGGCTGCGTCCGATCTCACCGGCGCGAGCGATGATCTGCGGACCCAGCTCGGGCAGCCAGTAGGCCAGCAATGCACCCTTCCAGTAGCCCATGCTCGTGTGGCCCGACGGGTAGGAGCCGTTGTTGCGCAACTCCGCGTACAGGTGCCCGCCGGGACGGTCGTAGCGGCGGATGCTCGACGGCGCCACCACAAACGGGCGTGGGTTGTCGAAGTACTCCTTCTCCAACAGCGTCGTTCCGAGAGGCACTCCCACGCGCGCGGTGTCACCCTTCACGAGCGCCGCGACCTTGGGCAGTTGGCCGCCCGCAATGAGCTTGCGGAACGTGGCACCGAGCTTGGCTCCCAACGCCACCGACAACGACTCGAGCCGGTCGTCGTAGTTGATCGCGATGGCGTCGGCCTGTTGCGCGGCGGTCGCGGAGTTGTTGGTGCGCTGCACGATTCGCAGGTTCTGCGCGATGATGTCGGGTCGGTGCGCCCGCAGGTACGAGAAGCCGTCCAGGACGGGGATGTAGGTGCCGCCCGGAGGAATGTCGGACGGGTACGGTCCGACGAGCTGCGCAGTGCTGAATCGGCTCGGCGCCGCGACCGGAGCTGCGACCGCTGAGCCGACGGCGGGTACCGCCAGCGCGATCACCGCGACGATGGAGACGACGACGGACCGGATGCGCGTGGCGATCATGGTTGGTGATCCTTCCGTCCCGACACCGCCGCGCACAAGCCCCGACGACGACCTTCGGGTGTGAGCACCGTCAGGACGTCAGATGTTCACCGGCCGGACGCGTTCTCTACAGCACCTTCTCGATCGCACCGGAGAGTTTGTCCGGTGTGGTGGTCGGTGCGAAGCGATCGACCACGTTGCCATCGCGGTCGACGAGGAACTTCGTGAAGTTCCACTTGATCCGCCCGCCCAGAAGTCCCTTCTTCTGCGTGCGAAGCCACTCGTAGAGCGGGTGGGCGTGCGGACCGTTCACGTCGATCTTCGCGAACATCGGGAAAGTCACGTCATAGGTGAGTGAGCAGAAGTTCTTGATCTCGTCGGCGTCGCCGGGCTCCTGGTGCCCGAACTGATCGCACGGGAAACCCAACACGCGCAGACCCTGGTCGGAGTACTCGCGGCTCAGCTTTTCGAGTCCCTCGTACTGCGGGGTGAACCGCACTTCGACGCGGTGTTCACCACCAGCAGCGGCAGGCCCGTGAAGGTCGAGAGTGGGACGGGTTTGCCGTCGATGTCGTCGGCGGTGAAGTCGTAGGCAGTGCTCACGTGACCAACTTTCGGTGAGGATTGGCGACCCATCATTCTGCACGAGACTTCCGCGTCAGGACGCTGCCGCTGCGTCGTCGAGCCCGATGTCGGGTAGTGCCACCACACGCAGCGCCCCGCGCAGCTGCTCGGTTGTGCCCGACCATCGTTCGAGTTCGGTCTGCGCGAAGGCCGCCTCCTCGGCGTCGGGTGATCTGGTCGCATGCCGACGCCAACTGAGACATTGGTATTGGCAGAACTCGACCAGATCGACCAAGAGGTCTGCGTTGCCGTTGCACAGGCGGGCGACCTCGATCGGACTCAGTGTCGTTGCGTCGGGATCGAGCTGGATGAGGACTCGTAGCTGCGCAGGAGTCTCGTCAGGGTCTCCTTCGGCGTCGTCCGCGTCGTCGTTGCCGGACTCGAGGAGCTCGATCAGGAGCGGGACCTGTTCGCTGAGGAACTCGCGCCAATTGCCCAGTGCCGAAATGAGATTGGCGGGATGGAAGACCGTCGCTTCCAGGACGAGCTGGGCGTAGATGTGGCGTCCGCGAGGGACGAGAGTGATGTAGGGATTCAGGTGTCGCTGTTCGGCGACGACCTTGGTGGCATGCGTCGGGTCGGAGATTCGGTGTGTCAGGGGAGCCGACAGGATGAGGCGAGGAACCTCCGGATCGATGTGCAGCCACGTCGGTACCGGTTCGGTCGCGATCGGGATGTCGTTGTCATTGTCGTCGAAGTTGATGGGCTCATCGGTTGCGTTCTCGATCACGCCGATCACCAGTGTGCGGAGGTGTTCGGAATCCCGCACGCGTACACCGACTTCGACGACCGGTTCCAGAACGGGGGTCGACGATCCGTCGGGGTCGGCGAGGAACGACGGGTCGATGACGCGGTAGACCTCGCGCAAGGTGGTGACCACCAGCGTCGCCACCTCGTCGACCCGATCGTCGTACCGTTCCACGAGAAAGGAGTCGTCGTTGAGGAGCCGCCAACCGATGCGCCGCAGTGCGGTCATGTTGTGGGTGAGTACGTGGTTGTCTTCGGAGAACACCGACATGACGTCGACCGTGACCCGGATTCGCTTGGCTGCCGTTCGTGTGACGCGAATGTCGTACGTTGCTGTGCAAAGGTTTTCGTCGTTGCCGATCGTGAACGTCTGGCCCGGTAGCAGGTCCCCGATGCGATCGGCGAGTCGTCCGCGGTACTGCTGCCATGCCTTCTCGACAGGTGTGTCGAATCCGTCTTCACTCATGGTGGCCCCCTGCCGGTGGTTGTGGTCCTTGACCGGACAGTAAACGTGGGCGATGACGGATACGGGCCGCCGAGTCGAGTTGTCCACAGGCAGACGCGGATGTGGATGGCGGTCAGCGTCGCATCGTCGGCACCGCGTGCGTTCGGGTGGCGGTGTCGATCGCACGAGCCGCGTCGGCGACAACAGCGGCAAGGTGATCGGTGCCAACGATGCGCGCACCGCTCATATCACCCGTTCTGGCAAGGTGACTCGCGGCGATGTCGGCCGCTTCGGTGGCGCCCGCCAGCACGATCTCGGGTGCTCGGAACAACACCGCAGACCCGACGTCGATCGCGTCGACGACGGCCGCCTGCTGCTGCGTTCGTGGCCGTGCCAGGGGTGGCGGGTTCTCGACGATCGGCGCATTGAGGGCATCGACGATCTGGGCGCGGCCGGCGTTGAACGCGCGCTGCACCCTGACAGACCCCGCCCCGGATCTCGCGACGTCGAGTACATGCAGCATCTCGACGATGGCCACCTCGAGGGCGTTCTGTGCCCGTGGCAGAACAAGATTCAGATCATTGCCGATGATCCCGGACATCGCGGATCGCGCCGGCGAGGTCACCGAGGTGAGTGCGATACCGGTCGCACGATCACGGGACCCGGTGCGCTGTTGCGCGTCGATGAATACTCGGGGAGCGCCGACGATCGCAGTCGGAACGTCGACGACGAAGTCGATGATATGCGGGCAGATGAGTGCGCAGTACTTGAGTTGGTTGCCGACAACGGCCGACGCGATGGCGCCGGGTGGTGGAACCGGTGCGTCGAGTGTCTGAGCCGCCCCGGCCGGCTGAGGCGCGAGCACCGCCAGAGTCGCGAATGCGGCCACCACCAAGGTGGTCTTCCGGCGCATCGTCATGCCAGCCTCCCGAGAGTCGGTTCGGAGTGTGGCCAAGTGTGCGATCTGTGAACTGAAGAGAAGCTGAAGTCAGTGGTCGCTTTCGGCGAGCGCGCGGAGATGTACCGACGCCCACGTCCGGAACGGTCGCCACGCCCGCGAGACCTCTGCGACGGTGCTACCCGGTCCGTACAGCTTCACGACCTGCGCTTCGAGCCGCTTCTCCCGCTCGGGAACCGCATCGGGTGCGTTGGCGCCCCGCAGGACGATCAGCCCCGACGCGAAGGGCCCGATCCCGGTGATCGTACGCACGGACTCGATCGCTGAGTCTGCCGGCATGGCGCGCAGGGTGGCGGTGTCCAGGCGCCCGTCGAGCGCCGCGGCGGCAACGGCATGCAGATACTCGGTCTTGCGCCCGGGCAGGTCCAGGTCGAGCGCAGCCAGTCGGGTGGGTGTGGGAAAGGCGCCGTCGTCGCCGTAACGGTCGGTGATCTGCTTTCTCAGCCGGGCCGCCTCGGGGATCCGCAGCCGTTGAGACAACACCGCCCATGCCGCCGCCTCGTACGCTGAGTGGAAGCCGCACGGCCGGAACCCCGGGAGCGCTTGCTGCGCACGGCCGATCACCGGATCGCGGACGCCCACCTCCGGCCAACCGCGTGCGTCGACGTCGAGCGACAGGAACCGTGCGACTTGTTCGGTCGCGGCGTCGAGGTCGCCATCACCTCCGACGGAGATCTCGGCGACGCCACCGTCCTGGGTGACGCTCGCGTGCGCAGCCGACCAATCCGCGTCGACACGGAACGTGGTGGTCAGTGCGTCGTCGTCCTGTTGTGCGGCGAGGGCTGCGGGTGTGAAACCTTCCCAGAACCGCCTGCTCACAGGCAGCGACCATGGGCCGAGGACTTCGCGGCTTGTTGTGAGAGAGCTCATGTTGGTGTCCATGCTGTCGACGGGTTGCCACCAAGTTAGGACTCGGGGGTGACATTCGTGCCGTGTCGGCGCGCCAGGTCACGTACGGTCGGGGAATGATCGACCATCTGGCCCTGCAATGCGCCGACCCTGAGGCGTCGCTCGCATTCTTCACGCACGTGTTCGGTGCGCTCGGCGTCCACGAGGCGATGCGCATCGACGGTCCCGATGGCGCGGTCCTGGCGCTCGGCGGGCGCGATGGTTTTCCGAAGCTGTGGTTCGGCCCGTTGGTCGAGAGCGGTAACCGCCCGGTGCATCTGGCGCTCACCGCGCCGAGCCGTGCCGCAGTCGACGAGGTGTATCGGGCCGCCGTCGCATCCGACGTCGAAGTTCTGCACGCGCCGCGTATCTGGCCTGAGTACCATCCAGGCTATTACGCTGTCTTCCTACGTGATCCGGACGGAAACAACGTCGAAGCCGTTCATCACACCTTCGGCTGAGGGCATGCCCGCGATGGATGACGACGCTGCGTTCGCCGCGATCGCCGATGAACGCCGGAAACTGGCCGACGATGTCGCGGGCTTGACCACCGAGCAGTGGGACACACCGTCTCTGTGCGCCGCATGGACCTGCCGGGACGTCGTCGCGCATCTGGTGGTCCCACTGACAGTGTCGATTCCGGCTTTCGGGCTGGCGATGATCAAGGCGCGCGGCAACTTTGACCGCGCCAATCTAGCAATGACCGCAAAGGTCGGCGAACGGTACCGGGACCGACTGCCAAAATTGCTGCGGGACAAGGCAGATAAGCGCTTCACGCCACCCGGATACGGACCGTCGGCCCCGTTGACCGACATCGTCGTGCACGGTCTCGACATCCGACGACCACTCGGAATGCCGACCGGCGTCGACGCAGAACGTCAGCGTGCGGTACTCGACTTCCTCACCAGTCCCAAAGCGCGCGGGATCTTCTCGACAGTCGGTGACCAGGTGTGTTGGCGGGCAACCGATATCGATTGGACGGCCGGGCGAGGTCCGGTCATCGAGGGGGCTGCGGAGTCGCTCATGCTGGTGCTGACGGGGCGTCGTGTAGGAGCGGAAGAAATTGGTGGAGAGGGTGTTTCGATCCTCAAACGCTGACAGCTGGCTGTGTCGGCAAGTGCGCCTCGACCCAGCCGAGAGCCAGCACGACGGTACTGGTGGCGGCGACATTCGCCGGGAGTTCGGCGTGCACGGTACGCCGATGTCCGGCGGTGTCCACAATGGTCACGTCGGACATGCTTGCTCCGCAAAGGGGATGACCGACGATGGCGAGATCGGCGATCACGGCGGTCAGCGGGAGCGCCGTGTCGATGTGTAGTGTCGCCCGGCCCGCGGTGTGATGTGCGGCAGTGACACGGGTGACGAGCGCCGGGAACAGCATCGACGCCGGACATAAGCTCTGACAGGTCGGTTTACCGTCGACGTCGAGGTAGAACGCGACCTTGCGTTGACGGGACTCCTCCCGCAACGAACGCTCACCGACGAGAATGTCGTCGGCTTGGGTGTGGATGGGTAGACGCCACGAGGTGGGATCAAAGGAACGGGCCACGGTTACCCCTTTCAGGGAGGGCAGGACATCAAACAACGTCACCTTTGACGGTCTACGCCTGCGCGGGTCCCACGCCAAGGGGATCGAGCCTTAAGAAGTCGTCAAAATCGTTGACCGTCAGCGATTGTGAGACGCGGGTCACTCTGCGTCGGTGGTGTTACACCGACTCGCGCGAGAGCCTCCTGGGCGTCGAGACTTGCTGCCGGCAACCCGTCGCGCACCAGTCGGACGGTTTCGGCCTGCACCAGTTCGTTGACCGGTGTCGGCACGCCGTTCAGGCGCCCGAGCAACACGATCTCGCCGGCGAGATAGTCGACCTCGACGCTGCCGGCGCCCCGCTCGACGCTCTGCCACGTCGAGCTTCCGTAGCTGTTGTCGCCGGTGTCGCGGCGCTTGATGAAGTCGGCCCGCCGTGCGATGTCGGACTCCTCGGTGATCACCTCGATGTCGGCGGCATCGAGGACGGCCTCCCCTTCGGAGCGGGCGCGGCGAACGAGCTCGTGGTGCGCGGGGCCGTCGTTCCGGTAGGTGGCGTCGACACCGTTGACCAGATTGGTGATGAGTTTTCGGTACTTCCACGCGGTGATGTTGCCGCGGACCTTGGACGGAAACGACGCCGCGCGCAAGCGGGCGGCGATGGTCTCGGCTGTGTCATCGAATCCAGTTGGGTACCTTCCGATGTCGAGTAGTCCGGGAGTTCCGTCGGATAGCTGGATCACCACTCCGGGATCGAGGTGCAGTGCGGGCAGTACCACGCACAACGAATAGACGTTGGGGAACAGGCGCAAGATGGCGGGCTCGTTGGCCACACCGTTCTGAGCGGACACGATGGGCGTCATGGGGGGGTGCGTGGAAACGCAGATCTTCGAGAGCGGCCGCGGTCTGCTGGGACTTCACGCACAAGAACACGACGGACTCGTCCGTCCAGTCGATCTCGGAAGCGGTTGCCGCGGTGTCGATCTGTAACGCCTCGCGACCCTGCGCGGTATCGAGCACAAGACCGTTCGTGCGGATGGCTTCCAGATGCCGACCGCGAGCGATGAGGGTGGTCGGGGTGCCCGACGAGAACAGATGCGCACCGATCACACCGCCGATTGCGCCGGCCCCGTAGATGACAACATGCATGAGTCCAGGCTAGCGATGGCCGGCTCCGAGGCACCCACTCGCTGGTCGAGCGACCCGCGCTGGTCGACTCCGAGCCCCCCCTCTGCTGGTGGACCTCTCCTCTGCTGGTTGAGTAGCGTCGCGCGAGCTTGCGAGCCCGGCGCATATCGAAACCCGGGGCGACGAATGTGTCCGCAACCAGGCACAACACCAGCACAACGATTCTTGTCAGACCCTCCCGATAGTGTGTTCGTAGTTCACCGAGATGACAGTCTCCACCCCTTGTGATGTCAGTGCTGATGACGACGGCTCCTTGACCCTTGTCGCCCGAAAGGCACTGCGCGTGTTCACCTTCACCGATCCGCTTACGCTGGTCGAGCCGACTCCGAGTCCCTGGGCGAGGCGCCGTGTCGAGACCACCCCGGTGACCCGAGAGTGTCGGTGACCAGCGCCAACTCGAGCGCGACGATTCTTGTCAGACCCTCCCGATAGTCTGTTCTCAGTTGATGACATGACTGCGCGATTTCTTTGATGACAGTGCTGATGACGACGGTTTGTTGACCCTTGTCGCTCGAAAGGCGCTGCGCGTGTTCACCTTCACCGATCCGCTTACGCTGGTCGAGCCGACTCCGAGCCCCTGGGCGAGGCGTCGTGTCGAGACCACCCCGGTGATCCGAGAGTGTCGGTGACCAGCGCCAACTCGAGCGCGACGATTCTTGTCAGACCCTCCCGATAGTCTGTTCTCAGTTGATGACATGACTGCGCGGTTTCTTTGATGACAGTGCTGATGACGACAGGTCCCTGTTCCTGCTCGCCCGTGAAAGGCACTGCGCGTGTTCACCTTCACCGATCCCGAGGCCGATGACGCGGCGATTCGCGCTGCCTCCACACTCGGGTTGGAACACCACGCGATGCGCGAACTACGCCACACCCGTCGCGCCGAAGCCCGCACCGTGCTGCTGGCCCACAAGATCGGTGCCGGCGTCTACGACGACATGCTGGCCGACCCCGACCCCCACCGCGCCGACCCGGTATCAGCCGAGAAAGCTGCCGTCGGAGAAGTATCCCTACGGGTCGGGGTGTCCCGCTCGACCGCACACCGCTGGATCGAACTCGGTATCGCGCTGGCCGGTATGGACCGGGTGCGGTTGGCCTACCTCGACGGTGATCTGGCGACATCGCGGGCATTGGTGATCACCCGAGCCCTCGAGATCTTGGGCGAGTCGCTGCGGGTGGAGGTGGAGCCACTCGCCCTGGAGTTGGCGGCGCGCCCGACCCTGGACAAGACGTTGCGGTCGCAGTTGGCGGAGTTGATCATCACTCTCGACCCCGATGCCGCTGCGGATGCGCGGGAGGATTTCGCCGACCGCCACCAGAACGTGATCGTGCGGGATGATGCGCACGGGCACTCGTCGATTGATGCGACGGTGCCCGCTGAGCACGGCGAATTCCTGCGCGCACGTCTCGCGCAGTTGATCGGGGCGCGGGTGTGCCGCCACGATCCGCGCACCCTGGGTCGTCGGCGGGTGGCGGCGTTGGCCGAACTCCACGGCCTGCCCGGCGCCCGACTGACCTGTGAATGCGGGCGCCAGGACTGCCCCACCGTGCAACCCGCACCACCCGACGCACCCACCGACCCGGCCGACGTAGAACCCGAAGGACCCGCCCCGGAACCCGATGGACCCGCCCCGGAACCAGAATCGGACGACGCGGAACCCGAAGCAGCACCGGCGAACACACCGGAACCGGAGTGCGAGTCGCACACCGACGACCGCGACCCGGTAGAGGACGACGCCACCGCAGAGCAACCCGACACTGCAGAGCAACCCGACGCTGCAGAGCAACCCGACGCTGCAGAGCAACCCGACGCTGCAGAGCAACCCGACGCGGCGGAGGAGGCCGGCGAGACGGACGACGAGCCCTCAGGTGGGGCGCTACGGGACCCGGTGCCGTCGGTGACGGTGATTACCGACCCCACCGGTGTCGAGGTCCCGTATCTGGATGGGTACGGGGCCATCGACCCCGCGCACGCCGCTCAGATCGCCGAGCAGGGCGTCGGTAAGCAGATCGAGCTGCCCGAGACCGGCATCCGACCGGCGTGGTCGGGGTTGATCATCGGGGAACGCCGACCCGCCCCACCCATCGACCCGAGTGGGCACGGCGGACACACCACACCACCCCGCGGGGCCACCACCTACCGGCCGTCAGCCAGTGAACGGGCGACAGTGTTGGCCACGGATCGGACGTGTCGGTATCCGTTCTGCGCCAAACCTGCGTCGGAATGCGAGATCGATCATCCGGTGAAGTTCAACCATGCCGACCCCGAGGCCGGTGGCTGGACCGTGCACTTCAACCTCGCACCGTTGTGCACCCCCGATCACCATCGCAAGCATTTCGGGTTGTGGATACCGGTGATGTGTCCGGGGCGAGCGAAGCGACGGGGTAGTTTCACCGATCGGAGCATCCTGTGGACGAATCCGATGACCGGGCAACAACATCGGACCTACCCGCGGTGAGGGGGGTGGGTGGTGGCTGGTGGGTGCTGACATGGTCGGCTCACCAGGCGGTCTCGACACGACGCCTGGTTTCGAGAGCGAGCCTGCGAGCGCGACCCGTCTCGAAACCGAGGCACCGTGTCGAGATCGACCAGCGGGGGATCGGCTCGGTGGTGCATATGGTGGATGCACATTCCGAGCAACCTGGAGGCGACGATGCCCTCAACCGATGACCTGGCCCGCCGGCTACAGCGATTGGAGCACGTCGAGGCGATCACGCAGCTGAAGTACCGCTATTGGCGCGCATGTGACACCAAGGATCCCAAAGGGTTTCGATCCTGCTTCATCAGGTCGGGAGCACGGATCGACTACGGTCGCCTCGGCGGCTTTGACGACGCCGAGCCGATGGCCCGGATCTTCGAGAAGGTGGCGCTCGCGCGGATCGACGGCAAGTTCGTCGTCTACGACATGCACCACGGCATGCATCCCGAGATCACCATCCTCGACGACACCAGCGCCCGCGGAACCTGGAGTCTGCGCTTCCGGCAGGTCAACACCGTCGAGGCCACCGAGACCATCATGACCGGAGACTATGACGACGAATACGTCGTCGAGGATGGCGTGTGGAAGATGTCGGTCTGCCGGTTCACCGAGCACTGGGCGATCAAGCGTTCGTTGGGTGACGCGCAGATCATCCCGGGACACTTCTCAGCGCCGCCGCTGAGCACCTGATCGGCCGCCATCCACGAAACGCGAGAAGTAGGCGAGAGACTCGGGATCGTCGACAGTGTCGACACCGATGACCTGCTGCAGCGGCTTGCCCTGGATCAGCCGTTTCACCGGCACCTCCAGCTTCTTGCCCGTCCGGGTGTGCGGAATGGCCGGGACAGCGATGATGTCGTCCGGGACATGACGTGGTGACGCGCCGATACCGATGGCCCCAGCGATCCGAGCACGCAGATCGTCGTCGAGGGTGACGTGGTCGGCTAGCACGACGAACAACGGCAACCAGTAACGGTCGTCGTCGAGCTCAACGCCCACCACCAATGATTCACGGATCTCGGGCAGCGCATCGACGACGTCGTAGATGTCCGCACTACCGAGCCGGACGCCTTGTCGGTTCAGAGTCGCATCAGAGCGCCCGGAAATGATCACCGAACCACGCTCGGTGACGGTGATCCAGTCGCCGTGCCGCCATACTCCGGGGAAGGTGTCGAAGTAGGCGTCGCGATAGCGTTGGCCCGTCGGATCGTTCCAGAAGGACACCGGCATCGACGGCATCGGTGTTGCGATCACCAGCTCGCCAACCTCGCCAATTACACTGTACCCCTGGCTATTCCATGCTTGCAGGTCCACTCCCAAGAGTGGTGCCGAGATCTCGCCGGCCCAGACCGGGGTGTTGGGTGCACAACCGGCGAAGCCGCTCACGACGTCGGTGCCGCCGCTTGTCGATGCCAGCTGTATGTGCGTGCCCACATGATCCCGCACCCACTGGTAACTCTGAGCGGGAAGGGGTGCACCGGTGCTGCCGATCGTACGCAACCGGGACAGGTCGAGGTCGCACGCCGGACTCAGCCCGGCCTTCTCGGAGGCCGCCAGATAGCCGGGGCTGACGCCGAGCACCGTGACTCGGTGGTCCGACGCGATCTCCCATAGCCGTTGTGGCCCTGGGAATACTGGACTCCCGTCATAGAGAACGATGGCCGCACCGGTCAACAGCCCGGACGTCACCATGTTCCACATCATCCAGTTCGTCGTCGTGTACCAGAAGAACCGGTCTCCGCGACCGAGGTCGTTGTGCAAGCCCAGAAGTCGGAGGTGGTCGACGACCACGCCGCCGTGCGAGTGGACGATGCCCTTGGGTGCTCCGGTGGTACCTGACGAAAACAGCGCCCACAGAGGATCGTTGAACTCTACGCGGACGAACTCTGGTTCGGCGGGGTGTGCGACCACGTCGTCCCAGCCGGTGACGCCGACGCCGAACCGCGAATCACCGATAGCGGAAACGCCCAGTGTCGCAACGAGTTCGGGCATCGACGACCGAATCGTCTCGACCATTCCACATCGGCTGTGTACCTTGCCATTCCACCGATAGCCGTCGGCGGCGATGAGCACCTTCGGTTCCAACTGCCCCAACCGGGCAAGCGCGCCCGCGGCGCCATAGTCCTGCCCACACGCCGACCAGATCGCGCCGAGTCCCGTTGTGGCCAGCATGCCGACCACCGCGTGGAGAGTGTTCGGGAGGTAGCCGACGACTCGGTCGCCGCGTCGCACACCGTGCTCGACCAGCCAGCGCTGCACAGCGCCGACCATGCCGCGCAACACATTCCAGGACACCTCAGTGGTGTCTCCCGTTTCGCCGAGCGCGATGACTGCCGTGTCGTCACCCCGGAGTCGGAGGGCATGCTCCGCGTAGTTGATCCGCGCACCAGGAAACCACCGCGCGCCCGGCATCGTGCGGTCCGGCAACACGTTTGCCGGCGCATCGTCGATCAGAACGTCGAAATGATCCACCACCGCTGTCCAGAAATCGGCGGGATGGTCGACCGACCACCGCCACAGCTCCCGGTAAGTCGGATAGCGCTCACCGGTACGCTTCTCGACACGGCTGGTGAACCGGGCGAGTTGGCTCACCGCCGACGCCGCAACGTCGGGCGTCCAGATCGCTTCGGCCGGTGTGATGTCGACAGTCATCGGCTGTCCCTCAGGCGGCGCTGTGCGCGCCGGTCATCAGGGCGGCCAGATCCTCCGGGGCCAGGAACGACGGCGGAGGTGGGGGACCCCAGCTGAACAGTCCCTTGGCACCTTCGACCACTTCTGGGGTCCATAGCTGGTCGTCGACGATCGAATCCATGTCGGAGTAGTACTCGCTGAAGTTTCCCGCCGGGTCCTTGAGGTACCAGAAGAAGTTGGAGCCGGCGTAGTGCCGACCGAGACCCCACACATGGCGTCCGGGATCGGCTTCCAGCATGCTCATGGCGCCGCGTCCGACCTCGTCGACATCATCGACCTGCCACGACGTGTGATGGAGGAAGTTGACCGGAGCCTGCTGCACGAGAACGTTGTGGTGATCGGTGGAGCACCGCAGGAAGGCCGCCAGGCCCGGTACTTCGTCACTGACCTTGAAACCCAGGCCGTGGGTGAAGAAGCGTTGCGTGACTGCATGATCGGTGCTTCCGATCACCGCGTGTCCGAGCTTGCGGGGTCGGACCGCGGCCGTCCGCAGCACCCCCGGGGCGCGGCAGGTCTCGCGCCGAGGCGACCAGGCCCGTTGTACGGGGTCGCCGCCACGCGGGCTTGGGTGATGCGCGCTTGAACCTCGACGGTGACATGCAGATCGGTGGCGGCTTCGATCGCCGAGATGCTGTTCGTCGTCCGCTCGAAGGGGATGTCGAGTTGTGTCAGGTTGTGTGCGATGCGTCCGAGATCGTCGGGGTGGTCGGCGCCGACGGTGAGGGCGACCAGCCGCCGGGTTGGCGTCTCGATGATGCGGAGTTGACGTCCGCCGTCGGTGGTCGAGAACCATCCGTCGGCCTGTGGGGTGAGCCCGAATTCTGTGTAGTAGGCGGCAGTCTGGGCGACGTTGGGTACGCCCATGGTGACCGACGCGAGGCGATGCAGGGTCATGGCAGGTCCTTACTGGGGAGCAGAGATGAAGGTCTGATGCAGTTCACCGATTCCGGTGATCCAGCTGTCGAGTCGTTCGCCGGGTGCGAGGAACCGCTTGGGTTCTCGACCCGCGCCGACGCCGGCCGGAGTTCCGGTGAAGATCACGTCGCCCGGGTGGAGGGTGACGTTGCGGGACAATTCGGCGATCAACCGAGGAACGGGGAAGATGAGATCGCGAGTGCGTCCCTTTTGCATTTCCTCCCCGTCGACGGCGCAACCGAGTTCAAGGTCGTCCGGATCGGCGAACTCATCGGGGGTGACGAGCCACGGACCCTGCGGGGAGAATCCGGGATAGGACTTCCCCAGCCCGAACTGTGGTGCGGGTCCGCGTGTCTGGGTGATCCGCTCGGAGATGTCCTGTCCGGCGGTGAGCCCGGCGACGTACCTCCACGCGTCGTCGGCGTCGATCCCGGTGGCCTCGCGTCCGATGACCACGACAAGCTCGACTTCCCAGTCGACGGCACCGCCTTCGGGAATGGTGACCGTGGTATCGGGTCCGGAGAAACTGGAGATGTACTTGGTGAACACGGGCGGCAGATGTGTCGGCGACTCGAATCCCGATTCGGCGGCGTGATCGTCGTAGTTCAATCCGACGGCGAACACTTGACGTGGCCGTGGTGACGGAGCGCCCAGAAGTGCTCGATCGACCGGTGATCCGTCCGCGGCAGATGTGTCGAAAGCGACTGCCCAGCTGATGAATTCATTCCAGCCCCCGTAGACGAGATCGAGGTCCGGACCGAAGCGGCCTCCCGACGCGTCGAAGATGTCGACGCCGACCTCGGCCCCGGACTCACCGAGGATCAGCGTTGCGCGTTGGTTGTGATTGGCGATTCGCATGTGTTGTGCTCCTTGGTCTTCTGAATGTGTGGCCGTCAGACCATCGGGGTGATCGGGTCTTCGACGCCGAGCAAGGCTTTGCCGTACAGCTCGTAGCTGACCGCTGGTGAGACGATCGCGTGCCGGGCCGCGACCGCCGAGTCGCGCCAGATTCGTTGCAGAGGACTCACTTCGGCGAACGAACCCGCGCCGTGCGCCGACAGCAGGATGTCGATGGCGCGGGTCACGCAGTCGGCCACATATCCGGTGTCCGACCGGACGCGCGCCCGGATAAGATAGTCCGGATACTCGCCTCGTGCGGCAGCCTCGTCGATGTCGGCGGCAGCCCGGTATGCGTGCAGCTGGGCGGTGTCGATGAGCCGCGCGGCCTCGGCAATCTGCAACTGGAACGCAGTGGACTCCTGTTGCGAGGTGAAGAAGGTATAGGAGATCGGTTTCTTGGGCGCCTTGGCGATCACGAAATCGAGTGCCGCACGGCCCATTCCGAGTTGCGGCCCGACGAGTACGAGAGCAAGGACTGGGATCAGCGCAGACCGATACAGAACCTCGTCCTTGTGGGGTGTGGCGTAGTGACCGCCGATCGCCGGCGGGACGCTGATCACGCGATGGTCCGGCACGAAGACGTCATCGGCGATGAGGCAGTTACTTCCCGACGATCGCATGCCCGCGACGAACTACGTGTCCTCGAAGCCCATGTCGGAGCGGGGGATCAGCGCGCAGCCCTGGTCGACGACGTTGCCGTCGGCATCGGTGATGGGAATGCCCATGACCGCCCACGTGCAATGGTGTGAGCCGGAGTTGTAATACCACTTGCCGGTCACCCGGTATCCGCCGTCGACCTTTCGGGTTTCGGCGGTGGGAGCGAGCACACCGGACACCTTGGCGTCGGGGTCGGCGCCGAAGACCTCGTCCTGCGCCTGCTGTGACATGAGTCCGACAAGCCAGTTGCACACGTTGGTGAGCGTGACGACCCACGCGGTGCCACCGTCGGCTTCAGCGACTGCCGCCGAGATGTCGAGCATCGTGCGCATGGAGGTCTCGTAGCCGCCGTAGCGTTTGGGTACGGAGATGCGGAACAGTCCGGCGTCGGTGAGAGCCTGGATGCTCTCTTCGACGACTCGCCGATCCTTTTCTCCCTGAGCGGCATTCGCCGCCAGGAGCGGACGGAGTTCCCGCGCGCGGGCAACGAGTTCGGCGTCGGCTGGGACGGTGTGATCCACCGTTGCCGGACTGGTGGTGGTGATGGTCATGGGGTTCTCCTTCTGAGGGTGGGGACTGGGACTGGGTTGGTCAGCTTGCGCAGGCGACGATTTGGTCGACAATCGCGGTCCGCGGGCGGGTGGCAAACCGGGAATGGGTACCAAAGGTTCGGTGGCCGTAGACAAGTGGGGGACGCTGCTCGGACGCGGCGTGGGTCACCGAGCCGATGAGCAGCAGGTGGTCGCCGGCCTCGATGGTCTGCCAGAGCTCGCAGGCGGCCCATCCGGCGACAGCGTCGATCCGGGGTAGCCCGTTCGACGGCGACCACGGCGTCGTGCCGAATCGATCCAGGTCACGTGACGCGAAGGTCATCGCGATGTCGTCCTGTGTGGAGTTGAGCACGTTCACGCCGAATCGTTCGGTGGCGATGATGCGTGACAGCAGACTCGATCGGCGATCGAGCGCGATGGAGAGGAGAGCGGGTCGTAGCGACAGCGACGCCAGCGAGCTGACGGTTGCGCCGTGCGGGCCGTCGTCGTCGGCGGTCGTGACCACTGTGACCGGTGCACACACCCCTGCCATCAGGTTTCGGAACTGTTGGTCGTGCATTGCCGCACCTCCACGTCGACATAAGATTGGAGCAAATAAACATGATTAATTGCTTGGATCACAGACTGAGGGTGACCGGCATCACTTGTCAAGAGGAATCGGCATATTGATCATGGTTATTTCTTCGAGCCGCCGTGACCTGGGGCTCTTGTCGACGTACTACGACCAATGGCGGGAGGACACTCCCGCTCGAGGAAGTGGGAAGTGTGGTTGCGCGGTAGAAGCCGCACTTGTAGCCAGAAACCTTGGTGCACATCGGGTTTCTGACCAGACGTGCGGTATCTGAGATCACAACACGCCGTAGCGCCGCCTCGGCGAACGGTGACATGGCCGCCCATGCGTAGGGGAGGAACTAGTTTCCGGCAGCCGACGCCATCCGGAACCGCTCGCATATCCGCAGTTCAGCAGGCCTTCGAGCCAGCGCCCCACCCGCCGCCACGGCGGCGATCGTGGACCCAATCCGGCACAAAAAGTGGGGGAAGAAACTTCTTCCCCGGGCCTTGGTGTCCTCCCCTACAACTTTCTAGGGGACGACTATGAAACCCACGGAAGAAGTTCGTCCCCTAGTTTTTCTGCGGGCCGGGCGCGATGCGATTTACCCAGCTCAGCGGGATTGGTTACCAACTCTTCGGTTCAGCGGTAGGTTCCTCCAGGTCTGCTGGGCTCCACCTGACCTGTCGATTCAGGTGGAGCTGTCCGCCCGGAGGATCATCGTCGGATCGGTGCGACGGAGAGCGTCGACCGCGGCGTCGGCATCACCGGCGCCCAGGGCATCGACGAGGGACTCGACCACATCGGCAAGGCCGCCAAGGAAGACCGGCACCTGGTTGTCGGCGGCGTCGAGATGGGCGCGCAGATGCGAGGTGCCGACGTCCATGATGCTGAGGTAGAGGCTGTTGAGAAGCTGACTGCTGCCGATTCCGGCGAAGTACTCGTGCACGTGCCACGCCGCCCACACGAATCCGGAGAGGTCGTTCTCCGCGCGCGTGCGACGCAAGTCATCGACTCGCGCGCGCAGTTCGCGAAGATCTCGATCATCAATGGCCGCAAGCACTTCCGCCACCAAGAGGGGAGCCAGCGCGTCCCGGATCTGGATCGACTCGCCAAGTGCCGACCCATCCGCCGGGGCTGCGCGGAACCAGCCGTTCATCCGTGACAGGGGTGATGGGTTGGCGGCAAAGATCCCGCCGCCCGGACCTGGGCGCGAGGTGATGACGCCGCGCTCCTGCGCCAACTTGATCGCCTCGTTCACCGTGCCGACCGAGACGCCGCATACCTGCCGGATCTCGTCCTTGCTGCCGATTCGTTCGCCGGCGGGAGCTCCGGCGGCCAGGCGCGCTATCTGGTTGGCTGCGTACTCGGCACGAGACAAGCCGATCGACACCGTGCCGGGCAGGCTGATCGGGCGCCGCCACAGGTCCGGCGTGTAGGCCGGGATGTCGGGCGGAACTTGATCTGGGGCGTCGGTGGACACGAACCGATGGTAGCCGAATCAATCATGATCATTGAGGTGCAGGGGCCTCGCGATCGTCGAGCGTGAGCTGCAGAAACGCGAGGTCGAGCCACCGTCCGAACTTGGCACCGACCTGCTCGAGCACACCCACATTCACGAATCCGAGCCGTTCGTGTAGGTGGATCGATCCCGTATTGCTCGCATCGATCCCGGCGATCATCACGTGCTTACCGAGCGCACGCGCACGCTCGATCAGCTCGACCATCAACGTCTTGCCGATTCCGCGGCCGCGCTGATCGGACTGCACATAAACCGAGTGTTCGACGGTGTGCCGATAGCCGTCGAACGGGCGATAGTCGCCGAACGTGGCGTAGCCGAGCACCTCGTCGCCGTCGACCGCCACGATCACCGGGTAACCCGCTTGACGACGATCGGCGAGCCACTTCCGGCGATTGTCGACGTCGACGAGTCGCTCGTTCCAGATCGCCGTGGTGTTCTCGACGGCGTCGTTGTAGATCGCGGTGATCGTCTCGAGATCGGGCTCGGTCGCATCGCGGATGTCCATGCGAGATCTCCTGTCCAGAGGTGGCGATCAGAACGTAACAGGCATGATGAGTTGGAGCCCAACATCGACGTGTGAGCGGAGACCGATCATGACCAGCCCCGACATCGCCGGATTCGTCGACGCGATCACCAGCCGAACATTGCGCGTCGTCGACCTCACCACACCCCTGAGCGCCTCGACACCGGCGTTGCGACTGCCACCACCGTTCGCCAACCTCATCGACTTCAGTCTGGAAGAGGTCAGTGCCTACAACGAGCCGGGACCCTTCTGGCGGCACAACAACATTCACACCGGCGAACACATCGGGACCCACCTCGACGCACCCGTGCACTGGATCACCGGCCGCGACGGTGACGATGTCTCGCAGATCCCGGTCCAGCGACTCATCGGGAGCGCCGCGGTCCTCGACCTCACGGCTCAGGTCGACGACAACCCGGACCATCTGCTCACCATCGCCGACGTGCAGACGTGGGAGAACGAGCACCGCCCGCTCGGCGCCGGCGACTGGCTCCTGCTGCGCACCGGATGGGAGTCCAAGGGGCACTCCCAGGAAGCTTTCCTCAACGCCGACGAGACCGGATCGCACACGCCCGGCGTCGACGCAGAATGCGCCAAATGGCTTGCTGCCGAGCGTGATATCACCGGCATCGGCGTGGAGACCGTCGGCGTCGACGCCGGGCTGGCAGGCGGATTCGATCCCGCTTTCCCGGTGCATCACCACTTCCTCGGCCACGACAAGTACGGCATCACATCGCTCCGCAATCTGAATGAACTTCCGACCACGGGTGCGATGCTGATCGTCACGCCGTTGCCCATCGTCGGCGGAACGGGCAGCCCGTCTCGAGTCCTGGCGGTTGTCGACGGCACACCCGAATGACGGCCGCCGACATGACTGTCGGCGACGTGGTGGGCGAGGTCCTCGCCGATCTCGGCGTCGGCCACGCCTTCGGTGTGGTGGGCAGCGGCAACTTCGTCATGACCAACGCCCTACGACGCGGCGGTGTCCCGTTCACCGCCGCCCGGCACGAGGGTGGTGCCGCGATGATGGCCGACGGTTTCTCGCGCATGTCGGGACGGGTCGGACTGCTGTCTGTGCATCAGGGTTGCGGGCTGACCAACGCGATGACCGGCATCGCCGAGGCGGCCAAGAGTCGCACGCCGATGATCGTGCTCACCGCGGACAGCCCGGCGGCCACGCTGCGGTCGAACTTCCGGGTCGACCAGGACGCGATGGTGCGCGCGGTCGGCGCGATCAGCGACCGGGTCTACTCGGCCTCGACGGTGGTGGCCGACGTCACGCGCGCGTACCGCACGGCGGTCACTCAACGACGCACAGTCGTCCTCAATGTGGCCATTGACGTGGCAGCAGGTCCGGCGACGCATTCCGGCCCCGTGAGTGCCGACACCACGTCCAGTGCGGTTCGGCCCGACCCGGAGTTGCTCGCGAAACTTGTTGCCGCACTGAACAAAGCCCAGCGTCCGGTGTTCGTGGCCGGACGCGGTGGCCGTGGTGCCGGACGCGAGATCGCCCGGCTGGCAGCAACATCTGGCGCGCTCCTCGCGACATCGGCGGTCGCGAACGGCCTGTTTGAGGGTGAAGAGTTCTCGCTGGGTATTTCGGGCGGATTCGCCTCGCCGACCTCTGCGGACCTCATAGCGGGCGCCGACCTCATCGTCGGATGGGGGTGCGCGTTGAACATGTGGACGATGCGCCACGGTCGTCTGATCGGTCCCGACACCATCGTCGTACAGATCGATGACGACGTCGACGCGCTCGGTGCTCACCGGCCGATACACCTCGGAGTCCTCGGCGACTGTGCCGCGACAGCTCGCGACGCGCTCGCCGGACTGGCCGAAACGAGGCAGGGCTACCGCACTTCCGAGGTGGCCGCCCGGATTGCGGAAAACTCACGCTGGCAGGATGTTCCGGTCGACGACTCCTCCACCGCCGACCGGATCGATCCGCGCGCACTGTCCATCGCACTCGACGAAATGCTGCCGGCCGAGCGTGTGGTGTCTATCGATTCGGGCAACTTCATGGGTTATCCCGCAACGCATTTGGCGGTGCCCGACGAGAACGGATTCTGCTTCACCCAGGCCTTTCAGTCCATCGGGCTCGGACTCGGCACCGCGATCGGCGCAGGTCTCGCGCAACCGGGCAGACTGCCGGTCCTCGGTACCGGCGATGGCGGCTTCCTGATGGCCATCGCCGATCTCGACACCGCGGTTCGCATCGGTCTCCCGCTCGTCGTGATCGTCTACAACGACTCTGCCTATGGTGCGGAGGTGCATCACTTCGAAGGTGCCGACATGGCGACGGTGACCTTCCCGGATACCGACATCGCCGCCATTGCACGGGGTTTCGGCGCCACCGGAGTGACGGTGCGAACTGCCGACGACCTCGACAAGGTCCGTGATGCCCTCGGCGAGATCATCTCGTCCGGGGCGCCGCGGCCGCTGGTGATCGATGCGAAGATCACCAGCGACGGCGGCTCCTGGTGGCTGGCGGAAGCATTTGCCGGGCACTGAGCGCGTCGTGCGTATTACTCCTGATAACAGCTGAACTCGGCCTGGTAGGCCTTGCTGGTCGTCCTCGTTTCGGCGTCCACGGCCACCCCGGTGACGGTGATCTTGTCACCGTTGATCTCCACCTCGGCGCTGCCGCGGCTTCGGGTGGGATCCGTGACGTAGCGAACGCCGTCGATCTCGAAGACGGTCTTGACCAACCGCGGATGCTGGGTGTTGGTCAGATCAGCGGAGAAGACGGTCTCGCCATCGGAGGTCGCGGTGCCCGTCAATGCGAACGTCGACGAACGGCTACTGCGCGTACACCACAGGTTCGTCTCGTCGAGGCCCGGAATCGGCTGTCCCTCAACCCACACTTGAGCGAACTCGGGCATGTCGATGGCAACCGGAGTGGAGTCGGTACTGGCTGTGCCGACCGTCGCCGCCGACGAACACCCTGTGATCAGTGTGGCCGCCGCAACGAGCGTCACGACGACGCTGACGCCATGCCACAACCGCAAACCCTGGATCCCCGACCTACCCACGCCGCATATGGTAGGTCACACTGGCGGCGATGTCCGAATGGGCGCCACCACACTTCGCCATGGTGAACTGGTTCCGCGACCGTCGCGAATTATCTTGCCGTGCAGCGCTGTTTGCTGGTCAGTTGACTCAGTTGACTCAGTTGACTCAGTTGCCGATCGCGTCAGCGGCCGGGGCTCATGCCGGTGAACGGAAGCACCACTTCGCAGGGGACCCGCTGTCGATGGGCCGGATCAAGGGCGTTCATGACGATGATCGTCGTTCTTCGCGAACCGGCGATGGCCATGTGATCGGAGTAGTCGCGCGAACACGAATCCTGCACGACGATGTTCGTCACCCGCTGTCCAGGACGAGGCGGCGGGATACCGCTGGTGTACGGCGTGGCCATCTCGTCGTAGCGGGTCACGATGTTGGTGTAGGTCACCGGGCGCGTGTAGGGCGAACCGCCGGCATTGATGCGTTGCACGACCGCCGAATCGGCGTACACCTCGTAGCACATCCCGCAGTTCTGGCGGGTGATCAGCGGATTGAGGTAGACGAGGTTGCTCGGCCAGTTGACCCCTTGCAGGATGGCGGCGATGTTGACGACCTTGTCCACGTGCGCAGCGCCGCCGATGACCTTGACGTAATAAGCGGTTACCAGGCCGCCGAGGGAATGAGTGACGATGTCGACGGTCGGCGACCCGGTGGTGCGGCGGACTCGATCGACGAACCGGGAGACAGCCGCCGCCCCGGCGGGCACCGACGACATCCCGGCAATCGCGTTGAACGGCTTCGGGAATGCCGGATTGGCTCCCCATGTGAAGGTGAAGACGCAGTAGCCGGCTGCCCTCAGCGCCGGCCCGTAGACGGCCCAGTCGGTTTGCTGGCTCGCGAATCCTCCGTGCACCAGCACGACCGGGTGTGGATGGCGCGCACTGGGTTTGCACGACCAATCATTGGTGCCCGGTGGTGAGCGGTCGGGGTCGGCGAGATGGTTGAGCGACCCCTGAAGGAAGTTGTAGACCACCGGTGGCGGTGGGCCCTGAGGGCCGGCACCTGGTGCCGCAGACGCAAGTGCGGCGGGGATCGACAGCCCGAGAACCACGGCAAGGATGGTGATGAGCTTTCGCATGGCAGACCTCAATGAAGGAAGGTTGCGGCGGACTCGGTGAGGTCGAGCAACGGCTGGGGAAAGACCCCGAGCGCGATCGTCGCGACGGTACAAACCGCGATGCCGGACGTGGTGAAAATACTCGGCTTGACGACGTGGGGTGCGTCGACGGGGACGTCGCGGAAGAACATCGCCACGATGATCCGCACGTAGAAGTAGGCGGCGATGGCACTGCTGATCACGCCGATCACCACCAGCACTCCACCCCCGCTGCCGGCTGCCGCGGCGAACACGTCGAACTTCGCGATGAACCCGCTCGTCAGCGGTATGCCGGCAAATGCGAGCAGGAACATCGAGAACATCGCGCCGACAAGCGGATAGCGTCGGCCGAGGCCTGCCCACTGCGACAGGTCGGTCGCTTCGCGACCCGAGAGGTGCGGGCTACGTGACGGTTTCGTGCGGCCGGCGGTGGTTGCCTGGCCGACAGCCGCGCGCAGGGATGTGGGGTTGTCGGCGGCGGTGGTGTCGGGCTCCCGGACCACCGCGACGGTGGCGAATGCACCCAGGGTCGAGAAGCCGTAGGCGGCAAGGTAGAACATCGTCGCCGCGAGACCCGCGTCGTCGAACGCGATCACGCCGAGCAAGATGAATCCGGCGTGGGTGATCGACGAATACGCGAGCATACGTTTCACGTCGGTCTGCGTCACCGCCATCACCGCGCCGACGAGCATCGTCGCGATTGCGACCGCCCACATCGCCGGTTCCCATTGCTCGTGCAGTTCACCGAAGGCGACGTAGAACACCCGCAGCAACGCCCCGAATGCGGCGATCTTGGTGGCCGCGGCCATGAATGCCGTCACCGGCGTCGGCGCGCCCTGGTAGACGTCGGGTATCCACGCGTGGAACGGCACCGCACCGACCTTGAACAGCAGTCCGACCGCCAGCATGCCGAGGCCGATCAGCGCGAAGGTGGTGTCGCCGTCGGAAGCGCTGGTGGCGGTGAGGGATTCACCGATGACCGACAGGTTCAGCGATCCGGTGGCCCCGTAGGCGAAGGCGGCCCCGAACAGGAAGAAGGCCGACGAGAAGGCGCCCAGCAGAAAGTATTTGAGTGATGCCTCCTGCGAGATCAGTCGTCGCCGACGCGCCAGACCGCACATCAGGTACAGGGGAAGCGAGAACACCTCGAGGGCGATGAACATCGTGAGCAGGTCACCGCACGCGGGGAACAGCATCATGCCGCCGACAGCGAGCATCGCCAGCGGAAAGACCTCGGTGGTCACCGCGCCCGCGCGGGTGGCCTCGAACTCGGCATCGGTGTTGGGCACCGAGGCGCCGGAAGGCGTGAACATGTCGGCGTCGGTGCCCGAGCCGCCGCTCACCGCAACCATGGCGGCAGGCGCGACGACGCGCTCGAGTCTGCGTTCGGCCATGAACGCGATCCCGAAGAAGGCAACGAGCAGCAGCAACCCCTGGAGGTAGATGGCCGGTCGGTCGATCACGACCGCGCCGGACACCGCGAATTCGCCGTTGCCCGCGCCGATTCTCGTCACCGAGACCGTGATCACGGCGACAAGAGCGGCAACCAGACCGCCGAGTGACAGACCCACCTGCACCGGGTAGCGGAGGCGCCGCGATGCGAAGGCCTCGACCAGCACTCCCACCACGGCGACCCCGAAAACGATGAGCATCGGTGAGAGGGAAGCGTATTGGACGTCCGGAGGAGTGATCGCCGCCAGCGGTGAAGCCGGTGTGGTCATCGTGGTCCTCCCTGGTCTGCCGAGTCGGCCACGGCCGGCGCCGGGTCGTGCACGCCGACGGTGGTCAGGGTGTGGCCGACCGCAGGGTCGACGATGTCGAGCAGCGGTTTGGGATACACCCCGAGCGCGATGAGCAGAGCGATCAGCGGAACCACCACGGCCAGTTCACGTCCCACGAGATCGCGCATCGACGACGCGCGAACATCGGAGAGTTTCGGTGGCCCACCCATCATCCGCTGGTAGGTCCAGAGTATGTAGATGGCCGAGATCACCAGTGCGGCACAGGCGAAGATCGCGGCGACCGGATATCGGGTGAACGTGCCGATCAGCACCAGAAATTCGCTGATGAACGGTGCGAGCCCAGGGAGGGACAGGGTCGCGAGTCCGGCGACGAGGAAGGTGCCCGCCAGGACTGGTGCCACCTTTTGGACGCCACCGTAATCCGCGATCAGACGGCTGCCGCGACGAGACACCAAGAAGCCCGCGATCAGGAACAGCGCCGCCGTCGAGAGACCGTGGTTCACCATGTAGAGCGTCGAACCGGTCTGACCCTGACTGGTCATCGCGAAGATGCCCAGGATGATGAAACCGAAATGGGAGATCGACGTGTAGGCGATCAATCGCATCACATCGGTCTGTCCGATGGCCAGGACGGCGCCGTAGATGATCCCGATGACCGCCAGCACGCAGATGAACGGCGCGAAATACTGTGCGGCGTCAGGGAACAGCTGGAGGCAGTAGCGGAGCATCGCGAAGGTGCCGACCTTGTCGACGACCGCCATCATCAGCACGGCACTCGCGGGTGTGGCGGCGACGGCTGCGTCGGGCAACCAGGAGTGGAAGGGCCACAGCGGTGCCTTGACTGCGAACGCGAACATGAACCCGAGGAACAGCAGTTTGGCCAGTCCGGTGTCGCCGTCGATGGTTCCCGACGACACCGCGTCGGCGATGGTGCGAAGCGAGAAGGTGCCGGCCCCGTCGGCGCCCACGTCGTTCTGCACGGTCACCACATACAGGCCGATGACCGCGGCCAGCATGATCAGGCCACCAAATAGGTTGTACAGCAAGAACTTCACTGCTGCCGCAGATCTGCGCGGACCGTTGCCGAAGCCGCCGATGAGGAAGTACATCGGGATCAGCATCGCCTCGAAGAAGATGTAGAAGAGCAGGATGTCGAGGGCGACAAAGCTCATCAGCACCATCGCCTCCACCGCGAGGGTGAGAGCGAAGTAGGTGTGCGGCCCCTTCTGCGGTCGTCCGCCGGCGTCGTCGAGCGAGCCGGAATCGTCGGCGTCGCGCCACCCCGCGAGGACCAGCAACGGCAGCAGCGCCGCGGTGAGCAGGACCAGGGCAAGTCCGATCCCATCGAGACCGAGCGCGTACCGGGTGCCGAAAGCCGGTATCCAGCTGTGGTCTTCGACGAACTGGTACCGCGTGCCGTTCGGGTCGAAGCCGACGGCGAGCCCGACGGCGAGCACCAGCACCCCGACGGTGACACCGAGGGCGATGCCCTTGGCGACCTGCGGTTGGCGATTCGGCACGGCGAGCACGATGACCGCACCGATCGCCGGCGCGAGCCACAGGATGGTCAACCACGGTGTGTTCACAGCACATTCACCACCATCACCAGCGCCGTGATCACCGCGGCACCGGCGAACATCGACAACGCGTAGGAGCGCACGTACCCGCTCTGCCAGCCACGTATTCGCACGGACAGCCCGGAGATCGTGGCGCCGATACCTGTGGTGGCCCCGTCGATCCCCTCGTCCTCGAGTTGTACCAATCCGGCGGTGACGCGCTGCCCGGGCCGCATCAGCAGGGCCTCGTTGGCGGCATCACCATAGAGGTCGCGGCGGGCCGCGACGGTGAGCGCCGAGACGTCGTCGGGTGCGACCTCCAGCACCGGACGAGTGGCGTACTGGCGCCACGCAATTGCGACGCCGATCGCGACCACCACCAGGATGATGGCTGTCATCGCCCACACCGGGATCGCGAGCTCGTCGTGATGCTCGCCCACTACTGGCTCAAGCCACGTCTGCAGCGCCCCACCGAAAGCGAGGAAGAAGCCCGACGCCACCGAACCGATCGCGATGAGGATCATCGGGGCGGTCATCACCGACGGCGACTCGTGCGGGTGCGGCGCCGGCGCGTCGGTTCCGTCGTGCCAACGCTTCTCGCCGAAGAAGGTCAGGATCATCACTCGGGTCATGTAGAAGGCGGTGATGCCCGCTCCGAGCAGTGCGGCCCCACCGAGCAGCAACCCCTTGGTGCCGCCCGCGCCGAACGCCACCTCGATGATGTGGTCCTTGGAGTAGAACCCGGCGAACGGCGGTACGCCGATGATGGCCAGGTAGCCGATGCCGAAGGTGACGAACGTGATCGGCATGAGAGTGCGCAGAGCGCCGTACCGTCGCATGTCGGTCTCGTCGTTCATGCCGTGCATCACCGATCCGGCGCCGAGAAACAGTCCGGCCTTGAAGAATCCGTGGGTCAACAGATGCATGATGGCGAAGGCGTAGCCGGCCGGACCCAGGCCGGCGGCGAGAACCATGTAGCCGATCTGACTCATCGTCGACGCGGCGAGGGCCTTCTTGATGTCGTCCTTGGCGCAACCGATGATCGCACCGAACAGCAGCGTGACCGCTCCGACGACCACCACCCCGACCTGCGCGTGCGGGGCGAGATCGAAGATGGGGCCGGACCGCACGATGAGGTAGACGCCCGCGGTGACCATGGTGGCGGCGTGGATCAACGCCGACACCGGCGTCGGGCCCTCCATGGCATCACCCAGCCAGGACTGCAGAGGCACCTGGGCCGATTTACCGCAGGCGGCGAGCAGGAGCATGAATCCCAATGCGGTGAGCGTCGATTCGCCCGCCTGACCCGCACCGTCGAACACGGCGGTGAACGACACCGCGCCGAAGGTCGCGAACATGATCATCAGGCCGATGGCCAGCCCGATGTCGCCGACGCGGTTGACCACGAACGCCTTCTTGGCTGCGGTCGCCGCCGACGGCTTGTACTGCCAGAACCCGATCAGCAGATACGACGCCAGACCCACACCCTCCCAGCCGAGATAGAGGCCGAGGTAGTTGTCGGCCAGCACGAGGACGAGCATCGCGGCGAGAAACAGGTTGAGGTAGGCGAAGAATCGGCGTCGGTCGGGGTCGTCGTGCATGTAGCCGATCGAATACACGTGGATCAGTGAACCGACGCCGGTGATCAGGAGTACGAAGCACATCGACAGCTGGTCGAGCTGAAAACCGAAGTCCACGTTGAGCTCCCCGACGGGGACCCACGTGAACAGCGTCTCGGTGACTGCACGCTCGTCGGCCGACCGCGACACCATCCCGACGAACATGACCAGGCCGAGCACAAACGACGCGACGGCGAGCGCCGTGCCGAGGAGGTGACCCCAGCGGTCCGACGCCCGGCCCGAGATCAGGAGCACGACGGCACCGACCAACGGCAAACCGGGAAGCAACCAGAGCAGGGACGCCGTCTGATCGATGGTCACCGAGCCTCCTTAGCGCTTCAGCAGATCTGCGTCGTCGACCGAGGCCGATCGTCGTGCCCGGAAGATGGTCATGATGATCGCGAGTCCGACAACGACTTCGGCCGCGGCCACCACCATCGTGAAGAACGCGATCACCTGACCGTCATACGATCCGTGCATACGCGCGAACGTCACGAAAGAGAGATTCGCCGCGTTGAGCATCAGCTCGACGCACATGAAGACGACGATCGCGTTGCGCCGTAACAACACTCCCGCAGCACCGATGGTGAACAGCAGCGCCGAGAGGTAGAGGTAGTTCTCCGGATTCACTCGCGCACCTCGCTCTCGCGCTGTACGAGCGTGGCATTGACCGACAGCGCCGACGGTGAGCCGTCGGGCAGGCGGGCCGGGGTGTCGACGGCGTTGTGTCGCGCGTAGACGCCGGGACTCGGGAGCGGAGTGAGGTCGACGCCGGCCCTAAAACGGGCCTTGGAGATCTCGCGCTGGCTCATCTTGGGACCGAACCGTTCACGATGGGCGAGCACCATCGCCCCGAGCGTGGCCGTGATGAGCAGCGCGCCGGTCAGTTCGAAGGCCCAGAGGTATTGCACGAAGATCAGTTCCGCGATGGCTTCGACGTTACCGTCACTTGCGGTGCTCGACCCGCCGGGTGCCGGGGCACCGGCGAACGCGGCGACGCTCGCGGTGCCGATGCCGGCGATGAGGAGGATTCCGAAGCCGAGTCCGATGATCGCCGCTGCAACCCGTTGTCCCCGAAGGGTTTCGGTGAGTGAGTCCGACGAGTCGACGCCGATCAGCATGAGCACGAACAAGAAGAGCATCATGACCGCGCCGGTGTAGACCACCACCTGCACCACACCGAGGAACAGCGCGCCCTGCGCGACATAGAAGATGGCGAGGATGATCATGGTGGTCGCGAGGAAGATGGCGGAGTATACGGCCTTGGTGGCGAACACCACACCGAGCGCGCCGAGCACCGCCACCGCGCCGAGGATCCAGAACTGCACCGCTTCGCCCGTCGACGTGCGGGTGAGCTCGGCCGCGAGCAGTGTTGGCCCTGTGCTGATCTCGGTGGTCATGTCGAGGTCTCCCGAGGCTTCACCTGACCGTCGGGGGTGACCTCGCCGCGGTAATAGTTCTCTTCGGTCGAGCCGGGTGCCATGTCGTGTGGCGGTGCCTGTGCGTCGGGTGGCATGGGTGCCAGCAACCGGTCCTTCTCGTAGATGAGGTCGGCCCGGTTGTCGTCGGCGAGTTCGTAGTCGTTGGTCATGGTCAGCGCCCGGGTGGGGCAGGCCTCGATGCACAGTCCGCACCCGATGCAGCGCAGGTAGTTGATCTGGTAAACGCGGCCGTATCGTTCACCGGGAGAGTAGCGCTCGTCCTCGGTGTTGTCGGCGCCCTCGACGTAGATCGCGTCGGCCGGGCACGCCCACGCGCAGAGCTCGCAGCCGATGCACTTCTCGAGCCCGTCGGGATGCCGGTTGAGCTGGTGGCGACCGTGATAGCGGGGTGCGGTGGGTGTCTTCTCCTCGGGATACTGCTCGGTGATCGTCGGGGTGAACATACCGCCGAAGGTCACCCCCATTCCGCTGACCGGCTTGAGGAAATCAGGCATCGGTCTTCTCCTTGCTGCGTTGTGGCGGTGAGATCTTCGGCCCATCTATCCGCTGGCTGGGGAGTGGGGGCACCGGGAATCCGCCGGCCATGGCGTCGAACGGCTTGCCCGGCTGCTCGGCGTCGTCGGGCTCCTTGGGCAGACGCATGGACCGCCAGATGGCGTAGCCGATGAGTGCGGTGACGACGATGCCCGCGCCCGCGGAAATCAGCGCCCGCATGAGATCGTCGCTGCCTTCCGTGGCCGCCCGGATGAGCGCGACCACCATCACCCAGGTCAGCGAGATTGGGATGAGCACCTTCCAGCCGAGGTTCATGAACTGGTCGTAGCGCAGGCGGGGGAGGCTGGTGCGCAGCCAGATGAACACGAACATGAACACCCACACCTTGGCGGTGAACCACAGGATCGGCCACCAGCCGGAATTGGCCCAGTCGAAGACGCTCAGCGGCCAGGGTGCCTGCCACCCGCCGAGGAACATCGTGGTGGCCAACGCCGACACGGTCACCATGTTGATGTATTCGGCGAGCATGAACATGGCGAACTTGAGCGACGAGTACTCGGTGTGGAAGCCGCCCACCAGTTCACCCTCGGCTTCGGGGAGATCGAATGGCGCGCGGTTGGTTTCGCCGACCATCGAGATCGCGTAGATCACGAACGACGGCAGCAACAGCAGCACGTACCAGTGATCCTGTTGGGCGGCCACGATGCCCGACGTCGACATCGTGGTGGCGTCGAGGAAGACCGCGGCAAAGGTCAGGCCCATGGCGATCTCGTAGGAGATCACCTGGGCGGTGGAGCGCAGGCCGCCCAGCAGCGGATACGTGGAGCCCGACGACCAGCCCGCCAGCACGATGCCGTACACCCCAATGGACGTCACGGCCAACACGTAGAGGACGCCGACCGGTAAGTCGGTGAGCTGCAACGGGGTCTGATGCCCGAACACCGACACCATGGGGCCGAACGGGATCACCGCGAACGCCATCACCGCCGGAACGACCGCGATGATGGGGGCCAGCAGATAGATGATCTTGTCGACTCCGCTGGGGATGATGCCTTCCTTGAGCGCGAGTTTCACGCCGTCGGCGAGGCTCTGCAGCAGACCGCGCGGGCCGACGCGGTTGGGGCCGATCCGAGACTGCATGCGCGCCATGATCTTGCGTTCGAGAAGGATGGCCACCAGCGGGTTGGCCACCAGGAAGCCGAATACCGCCACCGCCTTGATGACGATCAGCCACCACGGATCGTGGCCGAAGTCGGCAAGCGTGGGGAAGTCGGCCGCCTGCGGTGTCATGATCCGCTCCCTGTGTCGGGGGCCAGGGCCACCAGATCACCCGACTGGGCGCGCAGGCTCGAATATACCTGCGATCCAGGTGAGTTCGTCGGGAGCCAGACGACGCGGTCGGGCATGTCGGTGATCTCGGCGGGCAGCACCACCGCCCCGTCGACGGTGCTGACCCGGAGCAGCGCGCCGGCGGTGACCCCCGCTTCGGCGGCCGTGGTTTGCGACAGTCGGGCGACGGGCGTGCGCGCGGTGCCGGCCAGATGCGGCTCGCCGTCCTGCAGACGTCCTTGGTCGAGAAGCTGGTGCCAGGTTGCCAAGACTGCTTGACCCGCAAGGGGCGTTCGGGGCGACGGACTTTCGACGGTGTCGGGAGTCGGGGCATCCGTGGTAGGGCGAGTGCCCGACCACACTCCTATGCGACCGAGGTCGAGATGAATTGTGTCGGTTGTGTCACAACGGATGTCGACGCCGAGCCGTCGGCCGAGCGCGTCGAGCACCCGATGGTCGGCAAGACGTCCGGAATCGAGGAGGGCAGCGGTGAATCCGCGTGGTCGGCCTTCCCAATCGACGAACGTGCCGGATTTCTCGGCGACCGTCGCCACCGGAAACACCACGTCTGCGTGGCGGGTGACCGAGCTGGGCCGCTGCTCGAGGCTGATGACGAACGGCGACGCGGCGAGCGCGGACTCCGCATCGGCCGGATCGGGCAGGTCGCCGAGATCGACGCCGCCGACAAGGAGCGAAAGCCCGTGATACTGAGCGGCCTCCAGCATTCCTGCGGTATCTCGACCCGAATGGGATGGCAGGTCGCGCACACTCCACGCGCGGCTCATCTCGGCGCGCGCGTCGGCGTCGGTGACCGGTCGTCCGCCGGGTAAGAGGCCGGGCAGGGCGCCCACCTCGATCGAGCCGCGTTCCCCCGCGCGTCGGGGTATCCACGCGAGCGAAGCTCCCGTCGTCCGTGCGAGCTCCCGGGCGGCGGTCAGGGCCCCGGGGGATGAGGCCAGGCGTTCGCCGACGAGGATCACCGATCCTGGCTGCGACAGCGCGTCGGCGACGGCCTGCGTTGTCAAGTTCTCTGCCTCGGCGCCGGGAACGGTGCGCAGGATTTGTCCGTCGAGCTTGCGCAGGCCGCGAGTTGCGTAGGGGGCCAACGAGTAGACGCGCTGGCCGATCTCCCGCACCGCTCGCCGCAGGCGGAGGAAGACGATCGGCGACTCCTCTTCCGGTTCGAACGCCACCAACAGCACGGCAGGTGCTGCCGAGAGGTCGTCGTAGGTGACGTCCATCCCGTGACCTGCGACGGTGGCGGAGATGAATGCCGCCTCCTCGGCGCTGTGCGGCCGGGCCCGCAGGTCGATGTCGTTGGTACCGAGCACAGTTCGGGCGAATCGGGAGTAGGAGTATGCATCTTCGACGGTGAGCCGTCCGCCGGTGAGTACACCCATGCCGCGCGAGGCGTCGCGGATTCCCTGCGCCGCAACGCCGAGTGCCTGTGCCCAGGACACCTCGCGCAACTCACCGTCGCGGTGCCGGATCATCGGGGCGGTGAGTCGTTCGCCGGCGGTCGCGTAGGTGAACGCCCAGCGGCCCTTGTCGCAGTTCCATTCGGAGTTCACGTCCGGGTCATCGCCGGCGAGGCGGCGCAACACTTTTCCGCGACGATGATCGGTGCGCTGTGCGCATCCACTCGCGCAGTGCTCGCACACGCTCGGCGTGGAGACCAGGTCGAAGGGACGCGCGCGGAAGCGGTAGGCGGCCCCGGTCAGTGCGCCGACGGGGCAGATCTGCACGGTGTTGCCGGAGAAGTAGGAGTCGAACGGTTCGTCGGCGTAGATGCTGACCTGTTGCAGCGCACCGCGATCGGCCAACTCGATGAGCGGATCACCGGCCACCTGAGTGGAAAACCGCGTGCACCGGGCGCACAGCACGCACCGTTCGCGGTCGAGCAGCACCTCCGACGACAGTGGCACCGGCTTGGTGAAAGTTCGCTTGACCCCGTCGAATCGCGATTCGGCGCGGCCGGCCGACATGGCCTGGTTTTGGAGCGGGCACTCCCCGCCCTTGTCGCACACCGGGCAGTCGAGAGGATGGTTGATGAGCAGGAGTTCCATCACGCCGCGCTGGGCGTCGGCCGCGACCTCGGAACTGCGCTGGGTGTGGATGATCATGCCGTCGGCGACGGTCGACGTGCACGATGCCAGCGGCTTGCGCTGTCCCTCGACCTCCACCAGGCACTGTCGGCAGGCGCCGACTGGGTCCAGTAGCGGGTGGTCGCAGAACCGGGGGATCGTGATACCGATCTGCTCGGCCGCACGAATGATCAACGTGCCCTTCGGTACTCGCAGCTCTTGACCGTCGATGGTGATGCCGACGAGGTTGTCGGCCTCGGCCTGCGTCGCGGGATCGTTGTCGTGGGTCAGGGTCATCGGTGCCCTCCGTTCGCGGAGCCGCCGAAATCTGTACGTGGCAGCCCAGCCAAGCGCATAGTGCAGTTCGTCGAGCTGGGAGGTACAGCTTTCCGCGCAAGGCGCGGTCCCCGCTCGCCCACAAAAAGTAGGGGAAGAAACTCTTCCCCGGGGTTTGGTGTCTTCCCCGCAAGATTTCGCGGGGAAGACACCAAGAGTAGGGGAGGAGTTTCTTCCCCTACTTTTTGTGCGACGGTGAGCCGCCACGGCGTGAGGTCGACGGCAATCACGACGCACCCCCGAACACGGTGGACTGTGAATGGTCAAAGGGACAACCGTGGTCGAGGTGGGCGATGTACTCGTCGCGGAAGTACTTGAGAGAGGAGACGATCGGGCTCCCCGCGCCGTCGCCGAGCGCGCAGAATGACTTGCCGACGATGCTGTTGGTGACATCGGACAGGGTGTCGAGGTCGGTTGCGGTGCCGCCTTCGGTCTCGAGCCGCTTGAGAAGCTGCACCAGCCAGTACGTGCCCTCGCGGCAGGGTGTGCATTTGCCGCAGGACTCGTGTGCGTAGAACTGCGTCCACCGCAGCACTGCCCCGACCACGCAGGTGGTCTCGTCGAAGATCTGTAATGCCTTGGTGCCCAGCATCGATCCGGCGGCACCGACTCCCTCGTAGTCGAGCGGGACGTCGAGATGCTCGGGCGTCAGTAGTGGGGTCGACGACCCGCCGGGCGTCCAGAACTTGAGTTGATGGCCCTCCCGCACGCCGCCGGCCCGATCGAGCAACTCCCGCAACGTGATCCCGAGAGCTGCCTCGTACTGGCCGGGCCGAGTCACATGCCCGGACAGCGAATACAGCGTGAAGCCGGGGGACTTCTCGGTGCCCATGGTGCGGAACCATTCGACGCCGTTGCGGATGATCGGCGGCACACTGGCGATGGACTCGACGTTGTTCACCACCGTCGGGCTGGCGTAGAGCCCGGCGACGGCGGGAAACGGCGGGCGCAGACGCGGCTGCCCACGCCGTCCCTCCAGCGAATCGAGGAGTGCGGTCTCCTCGCCGCAGATGTAGGCGCCCGCGCCCGCATGCACGACGAGCTCGAGATCGAACCCGGAGCCGAGGATGCCGGAGCCCAGATAGCCTGCGGCATACGCCTCGTCGACGGCGGTGCGCAGACGCCGGATCACCGAGGTGACCTCGCCGCGCACGTAGATGAAAGCATGATGCGCGCGGATCGCGTAGGCGGCGATGATCACACCCTCGACGAGGGCATGGGGCGTCGCCAGCATCAGTGGCATGTCCTTGCACGTGCCCGGCTCGGATTCGTCGGCGTTGACGACCAGATAGTGCGGAGGGGCGTCCGCATCGTCTGACTCGGTTGAATCCTTTTGGGGAATGAACGACCACTTCATCCCCACCGGGAACCCGGCCCCGCCGCGGCCGCGCAATCCGGAGGACTTGATGGTCTCGATGATGTCGTCGGGCGGTGTCGCCAGGGCGGTGCGCAGGGCGTCATAACCGTTGTGGCGCTGATAGTTCTCGAGAGTCCACGACCGCGGCTCGGACCAGTGGCGGCTCAGGACCGACACCTCGCCCGCGCTCACCTCGACGCTCTCCCCACCGCTTGCTTCCTGCCCGCTCTCCCCATCGCTCCCCCCTCCGCTCCCTGAGGTGCGAGCCTGCGAGCCTCGAAGGGCTGGCGACGACACCTCACCAGGCCCTTCGAGGCTCGTCGCTGGCGCTCCTCGCACCTCAGGGAGCGGTGGGGGGCTTTGTGGCTCGGGGAGCGGTGGGGGGAGCGGTTGGGAACTCGGCGCTTCCGATGCTGGGGAATCGAGTCCCGCCAGGATACGCGCCGTCGTGCGGAAGGAGCACAGAGTGCCGGTTCCGCGGCTGGGTTCGAGTTCGACGCCTGCGCGGAGATCCTCGACGAGTTCGACTGCGGAATCCGGGGTTTGGTTGTCGAAGAACTCCCAGTTCACCATCACCACGGGGGCGAAGTCGCAGGCCGCGTTGCACTCGACATGTTCGATCGTGATCCGGCCGTCGGCACTGGTGTCGCCGGGTTCGATACCGAGGTGATCGCAGATCGTGTCGAGGATCTCGTCCCCGCCGAGCGTCGCACACAGGGTGTTGGTGCAGACGCCGACCAGGTATTCACCGGTCGGGTTTCGGCGGTACATCGAGTAGAAGGTGGCTACCGAAGCAACTTGTGCGGCAGTGAGTTCGAGTTGATCTGCGCAGAAGCGGATACCGGCGCGGGTGATGAATCCGTCTTCGGATTGCACGAGGTGCAGCAGGGGTAGCAGGGCAGAGCGGGCCTTCGGATACCGCGCGATGATCGGCGCGGCATCGGCGGCGAGTCGTCGTACGACGTCCGGCGGGTACTCGATCGGCCCGTCGAAGGTGATCGTCGGCGCGGGGGCGACGGGGGTGGGTCCGGGACCTTCCACGGGCGGATCCACACTCAGTTCGACGAATACGGGCTCACTCATCGATCCACCCCTCCCATCACCGGGTCGATACTGGCGACCGCTGTGATGACGTCAGCCACCATGCCGCCCTCGCACATCGCCGCCACCGCTTGAAGATTCGTGAACGACGGATCGCGATAGTGCACCCGGTAGGGTCGTGTGCCGCCGTCGGAGACCATGTGCACTCCCAGTTCACCGCGGGGTGACTCGACCGCCACATAGCACTGGCCGGCAGGTACCCGCATACCCTCGGTGACGAGTTTGAAGTGATGGATCAGCGCCTCCATCGAGGTGCCCATGATCCTGGCGATGTGCTCGGGTGAGTTCCCGAGCCCATCGGGTCCGAGAGCCAGGTCGGCGGGCCACGCGATCTTTCGGTCGGCGACCATGACGGGGCCCGGCTGCAGCCGTTCCAGGCACTGCTCGACGATCTTGATCGATTCGCGCATCTCCCGCACCCGAATCAGGTAGCGGCCGTACGAGTCGCAGGTGTCCTCGGTGATGACGTCGAACTCGTAGTTCTCATAGCCGCAGTACGGCTGCGACTTCCGCAGGTCGTGGGGCAGTCCGGTCGAGCGCAGGACCGGGCCGGTGATGCCGAGTGCCATGCATCCGGTGAGGTCGAGGTAGCCGACCCCCTGGGTACGGGCCTTCCAGATGTAGTTGTCGTTCAACAGGTCACCGAGTTCGTCGAGCCGACCGGGCAGCAGCCCGATCACCTCGGTGACCTTCTCGACGGCATTCGACGGCAGGTCCTGGGCAACCCCGCCGGGCCGGATGTACGCATGGTTCATGCGCAGCCCGGTGATGAGTTCGAAGAGGTCGAGGATCATCTCGCGTTCCCGGAAGCCGAGGAACATTGCAGTCACCGCACCGAGTTCCATGCCACCGGTTGCCAGCGCAACCAGGTGCGACGTGATCCGGTTGAGTTCCATCAGCATCACCCGAATCACGGTGGCGCGTTCGGGGATGTCGTCGGTGATGCCCAGGAGTCGTTCGACTCCGAGGCAGTAGGCGGTCTCGTTGAAGAACGGCGAGAGATAATCCATGCGGGTCACGAAGGTGACGCCTTGCGTCCAGTTACGGAACTCGAGGTTTTTCTCGATTCCGGTGTGCAGGTAGCCGATTCCGCATCGAGCCTCGGTGACGGTCTCGCCCTCGATCTCGAGGATGAGACGCAGCACGCCGTGGGTGGACGGATGCTGCGGCCCCATGTTCACGACGATGCGCTCGTCGCCGGGTTGCTGCTCGGCCCGGTGCGCGACGTCGGACACGATGGCATCCCAGTCCTGGCCGGTGACGGTGTACGTACGGGTTGCCGTGGGCCCGGCGCCCGATTCGGTTGTGTCGGTGTCGGTCATCAGTTGTAGGCCCTCCGTCGGTCCGGCGGGGCCACGCGGGTTCCCTTGTATTCCACGGGAACTCCGCCGAGTGGATAGTCCTTGCGTTGCGGGTGCCCTTGCCAGTCGTCGGGCATCTGGATTCGGGTGAGCGCCCGGTGTCCGTCGAAGACGATGCCGAAGAAGTCGTAGGTCTCGCGTTCGTGCCAGTCGTTGGTGGGGTAGATGTCGCAGATGCTCGGGATGTGCGGATCCGCTTCGGGTGCAGCGACTTCCAGTCGGAGCCGCCGATTGTGGGTGATCGACGCCAACGGATAGACGGCGTGCAGTTCACGTCCCGCGTCGTCGGGATAGTGCACGCCGTTGACGCCCAGGCACAGCTCGAACCGCAGATCGGCATGGTTGCGCAGGGTCAGTGCGACCTCCCGGAGGTGGTCCCGAACGACGTACATCGTCATCTCGTCGCGGAAGATCACGACCTTCTCGACAGCTTCGTCGTAGCCCCCGCCCAGTTCGGCCGCCAGGGTGTCGGCGATGTCGTCGAAGTAGTCGCCGTAGGGCCGAGAAGTGTTGGCCGGAAGTGTGATCGGGCTGACCAGGCCACCGTAGCCGGACGTGTCGCCGCTGCCCAACGCACCGAACAGCCCGTGTCGGACGCCGATGACCTCGGGGTTCTCGTCTCGATCGGGGCTCATCGCAGCAACCCCTTCATCTCGATCGTCGGGGTGGCCTGCAGGGCGGCGCGCTCGGCCGCCCAGATGGCCTCCTCACGATTGACGCCGAGGGGCATCTCCTGAATCTTCTCGTGCAGCTTGAGGATCGCGTTGAGCAGCATCTCCGGCCGCGGCGGGCAGCCGGGCAGATAGATGTCGACGGGGACCACGTGATCGACGCCCTGCACGATCGCATAGTTGTTGAACATGCCACCCGACGATGCGCAAACCCCCATGGCGAGAACCCATTTGGGCTCGACCATCTGGTCGTAGATCTGCCTCAGCACCGGCGCCATCTTCTGGCTGACGCGGCCGGCGACGATCATCAGGTCGGCCTGCCGGGGCGATGCACGGAATGCCTCCATGCCAAAGCGTGCGAGGTCGTAACGGCCGGACGTCGTGGCCATCATCTCGATGGCACAGCAGGCGAGACCGAACGTCGCCGGCCACAGCGACCCCTTCCGCATGAAACCGGCGAGATCTTCCACGGTGCTCAGCAGAAAGCCGCTCGGGAGTCGTTCCTCCAGGCCCATCGCAAACCTCCTCTGCGTGATCGTTCTCGGCGTTGTGCCCCTAGTCCCAGCTCAGTCCCCCGCGTCGCCACTCGTAGGCGTAGGCGACGGAGACATTGACGATGAACAGCGTCATGGCCAGGAACCCGAACCAGCCCAACGCGTCGAACGCGACCGCCCACGGGTAGAGGAAGACGATCTCGATGTCGAAGATGATGAACAACATCGCGGTCAGGTAGTACTTGACCGGCACCCGATGTACCGGCCCGACCACTACGGCTCCCGCGTTGCGTCGCCGCGCGTCGCCGGAGACGAGACTCTGCTCCACCGGTTCGATACCGCATTCGTACGGTTCGAGTTTGGCGCGGTTGTACCGCTTTGGGCCGATCGCCACCGCGATGAACACCGAGAACACCGCGAAGGCCGCACCGATCGCCCCGAGCACCATGATCGGGACGTAAGCGTTCATAGGGTGGAGCCTCCCCGTAGCCAAGGCTGATGTGAGCTACAACACAACCCTACAGACGGTGTGACCTAGCACGCGACTTTTCACCGACATGTCGCGCGGCCCCGCGAAGTCGAGCCGACACCGAGCGAAGCGAGGCTCGTGTCGAGAGCCCTCTCAGCCGCGATCAACCTTCGAGGTCTTCACCATTTGCACAAAGGCATTTGGCAGCGCAATAGGGTCGACCGGCAGCGTCGACGATGCGTCGGCGCGTGACCAGTCGGCGAGCCAGCGGTCGTCGGCCCGGCCGAGCAGGACCATCGTCGGCGGACAGGGGTCGAGCTCGTCTTTCATTTGCTTGGCGATGCCCATGCCGCCCGCGGGGGTGGCCTCGCCGTCGGCGATCACGGCGTCGATGACGCCGGCGTCGAGCTGGGAGAACACCATCGGTGCCGTCGCGACCTCGATGAAGCTCAGTTCGGGAAGCGCAGGGTCGGGGTGGGTGCCGAGCGCGTTGATGACCTGTGCGCGGGTGTCGGCGTCGTCGGAGTAGACCAGCACACGCAGTGGCCGGGTTGGCGTGGTGTCGGTCACACGGTCGATGCTACGACACGTCGATGCGAATGGCTCCCAACGAGTATCGCGATCCTTGGCGAGTCGAAGGCGTCAGTGCTCGGTCGAGAACCCGACTTTGCGTTGATGCACGGTGAGCGCGAGCGTGACCAGCTGGTCGATCAGATCGGGATAGTTGATGCCCGACGCGTCCCACAGTTTGGGGTACATCGAACCGGGGGTGAAGCCGGGGATGGTGTTCACCTCGTTGAGGAGCCAACCGCGTCCGGACTCCTCGTAGAAGAAGTCGACGCGTGCCATCCCGGTGCAGCGCATCGCGGTGAAGATTCGTGCCGCCAGCTGCTGCACGTCGTGTGCGGCTTCGGGAGACAACGGCGCCGGGATCACCAGCTTTGCGGCGCCGGTGATGTATTTGTCCTCGTAGTCATAGAATTCGCTGCCCGGTTCGATTTCGCCCGGCACCGATGTCTCCGGTGCGGTGTCACCGAGGACGGCCACCTCGATCTCACGGCCGGTCACCGACTCTTCGAGGATGACGACGTTGTCGTAGCGGAGTGCGAGATTGATCGCAGCGTCGAGTTCGCTCTCGTCGTGAGCCTTGCTGATCCCGACCGACGAGCCCAGATTGGCGGGCTTCACGAAGATCGGCAGGCCGAGTTCCTCGACTGCGTGCGTGGTGATGGTGTTCGGGTCGTCGATGCCGTCGCGGAACTCGATCCAGCGGCACTGCGGGATCCCGGCCTGTTCGGCGACGATCTTGGCCATCGCCTTGTCCATGCAGACCGCGGACGACAACACGCCGGCCCCAACGTAGGGCAGGCGGAACAGTTCGAGCATCCCCTGGATGGTCCCGTCCTCGCCGTGCGGTCCGTGCAGCAGCGGGAGCACGACGGTGACCGAGGCATCGGCGTGGCCACGTAGTTCGGTGAGCGGGTCGACGACCGTTCCGGCCACCTCCAAGGCATCGGGCAGCGGCGTTCCGTCGGCGAGTGCAGCCACCGCCTTGTCGTTGCGCAGCCAAGTCCCGTCCTTGGCGATACCGATCGGGACCAGGTCGTACTTGGTGCGGTCGGCGGCGCCGAGCACGTGCGCAGCGGTGACGCGCGAGACGTCGTGTTCGGCGGACGCACCACCGAAGAGGACGACCAGGCGCAGCAACGGAGTGGACATGGGTGTCACGATACGGCCCCGGCGTGGCGTGCTCTCGGCGTGCCGCCTCCGATAGCGTGAACGTCGTGCATGTCATGGCGAGTGAGGTCGCAGCAGCGGTCGGTGGACGGATGGTCGGCGACGACGTCGAGATCGACGGCGTGAGCATCGACTCACGATCGGTGACCAGCGGGCAGTTGTTCGTGCCGATTGTCGCGGCGCGCGACGGGCACGAGTTCGTCCCGTCGGCCATCGGCTCGGGCGCGGTGGCATATCTGAGTTCGGCCGGTGTGGTGCCGGGAGCGGAAGCACGGACCGCCATCGTCGTGGAGGACACCGCTGCAGCGCTCGCCGACCTCGGTGGAGCAATGCGCGACCGCCTCCCCGGGCGGGTGGTCGGGGTGACCGGTTCGGTGGGGAAGACCTCCACCAAAGACCTGCTTGCCGGGGTTCTGTCGACCACCTTCCGGACCACAGCCAGCGCCAAGTCGTTCAACAACGAACTGGGGCTCCCGCTGACCCTGGCCAATGCGCCCGACGACACCGAGGCGGTGGTCGTCGAGATGGGTGCCCGCGGTATCGGGCACATCGACCTGCTGTGCAGCATCGCCCGTCCGACCGTCGGGATCATCACCCGCGTCGAAGGTGTGCACCTGGAGTTGTTCGGCGACATCGAGTCCGTTGCGCGGGCGAAGGGAGAACTCGTCGAGGCGTTGCCGGTCGCCGGCCTCGCGGTGCTCAACGCCGACCACAAGCATGTCGCCGCAATGGCCGACCGCACCGACGCCGCCGTCCTGACCTTCGGCCTGACGGCCGCGGCCGACGTGTACGCCTCGGGCGTCGTGCTCGACGACGAGCTGCGGGCGTCGTTCCGCCTGCACACACCCTGGGGTGAGTCCGACATCCGACTCGGTGCGCGCGGTGAACACCAGGTTCCCAACGCGCTCGCCGCCGTCGCTGCAGCCGGATGGCTGGGCGTGCCGGTCGACGCAATGGCCGACGGCCTGTTCGGCGCCGCGTTGTCTGGGTTGCGGATGGAACTGGTGACCACCGACGGTGGCGTGACGATCCTCAACGATGCCTACAACGCCAACCCGACGTCGATGGTGGCGGCGTTGCGGTCGCTCGTCGCGCTCGACGTTCGCCGGCGGGTGGCGGTGCTCGGCACGATGGCCGAACTCGGCGACGACTCCGCATCCCAACACGAGGCGATCGCACTGCAGGCACGCGAACTCGGTGTCGAGGTGATCGCGGTCGGCGAGCCGTCCTACGGTCCCGACGTCCGGCACGTGCCCGACGTCGAGGCCGCGGTCGCAGAGCTTTCCCGGCTCGAGGCCGGCGACGCGGTGCTCGTCAAGGGCAGTCGCGTCGCGGCACTCGAACGCGTCGCGCAGGCGTTGCTGGACTGACGGCCAATCGGTGCCGTAGATCTACGCCGCAGAGTGACTCGGATCTAGGGCATCAACCAGCATCAAACGCGGCGTTGGCGACGATCACCTCGCGCAGGTAGTTCGCGAGGCCGGGGGCTACCGCGTCGTAGTGCTCGGTGAACCGCGGGTCGGCGACGTACATGTCGGCCAGGCACACCTGCATCTCGCGGCTGCAGTCGTAGAACCGCTCGATCGACGCGCGATGCGCTTCGGCCAGCGCATTCGCCTCGTCGGTGCCCGGGTCGACGCCGCGTCGCATGGCGTCGGCGACCCGCGCCTCGAAGGCGTCGGTGTCGGCCTTGATCTGCTGCCAATCGTCCTTGGTGAACGACGACGTGCGCTGCCTGCTCTGCTTCCAGGCGTCGGTGTCGCCCCAGCGTTCCTCCGCCTCGGCGGCGTACTCGTCGCCGAGCCAGTCGTCGCCGAAGATCTCGGCCTGCTCGGCAGCGGTCAACTGGATTCCGGTCTTCTTCGCATTCATGAGTTCCTCCACAGCGGCGACCATCCGGTGCAGGCGATCGATCCGGGCACGGAGTTGATCACGCTGGTCTCCCAGGCGAGTGAGCATGTCGGTGTCCGGATCGTCGAGCAGGGTCGCGATCTGCTCGAGCGGAAAGCCCAGCTCCCGGTAGGTCAGTACCTGGTGGAGACGCTCGATGTCGGCGTCGTCGTAGACGCGGTAGCCCGCGGGCGTCCGGCCCGACGGTGTCACCAATCCGATGCGGTCGTAGTGGTGCAGGGTGCGCACACTCACGCCGACCAGACCGGAGACCCCACCGACGGTGAGGTCGCGTATCTGCTTTCCATCGCTCACATCAGACACTGTCGGGCCTCACGTCGCGTCAGGGTCAAGCTAGGGCGTGAAGCCGACCGCGTCGTTTCCGCGCACGCAGGCGGCCAGCATGCCCTCGATCTCCGACGGCCCGCATGTCCAGCCGTTCACGGTCTGCTGCTCACCGGTGGCGATCTTCGGCCCGTAGTCGGTGGCCAGTTGCTTTGCGGTGTCACAGTTGACGTTGCCGGCGAGGACAAGAATGCGCAGCGATCCGTCGGGACCCGGAATCTTGCCGCACTCCTGGGCGGCACCGCCCGGCTTCGATGCCGACGACTCTGCGGCCGACGAGGCCGGACGAGGACCTCCGACCACGGGTGCGCTCGACGACAGGGCGGGTGGCTCGGACGCGGTCGTCGAACTTGCGACCTCCTGTTCGGAGCCGCAACCGAGCAGGGCGAGGCTCAGGGCACCGGCGCCGAGCACGCCGACGGGCAGGATCCGATTTCGGGAAAGCAACATGTGTTTCACCGTAGCGAACCCGGCATCGCACGTGTCCTTCTCCGGGTCGCCGTTTTGGGCCTGATGGAGTGGACCTGCGAAGATGCACCGATGAGCACGACCCCGGCAGACCATGGATTCACCCTCGGTACCCGGCTGCCCGATTCCTTGGGCCGCACCGGGGTGATCAGCACCCCGCACGGCGAGATCCACACTCCCGCATTCGTGCCGGTCGGGACCAAGGCGACGGTCAAGACCGTGCTGCCGGAGTCGGTGGCCGCTCTCGGTGCGCAAGCCGTGTTGGCCAACGCCTACCACCTGTATCTGCAACCGGGACCGGAGATCATCGACGAGGCCGGCGGACTCGGCGCGTTCATGAACTGGCCGGGTCCCACCTACACCGACAGTGGTGGATTTCAGGTGATGTCCCTGGGAGTGGGATTCAAAAAGGTCATCTCGATGGACGCCGACCACACTCCCGACGACGACCTGACCGCCAACGGAAAAGAGCGTCTGTCCCGGGTCGACGACGACGGTGTGACCTTCAAGTCGCATCTCGACGGTTCGGCGCACCGGTTGACGCCCGAGGTGTCGATGCAGATACAGCATCAGCTCGGTGCCGACATCATCTTCGCGTTCGACGAGCTGACCACACTGATGAACACTCGTGAGTACCAGGAGAATTCGTTGGAGCGAACCCGGTTGTGGGCGATTCGCTGTCTCGCCGAACACAATCGGCTGACCGCGGCGCGTTCGCATCGCCCGCTGCAGTCGCTGTGGGCCGTTGTTCAGGGTGCGCAGTACGAGGACCTGCGCCGCAAGGCGGCCCGCGACCTCGTCGAGATGAGCCGACGCGATCAGGCTGAAGGCGGACGCGGATTCGGTGGCTACGGCATCGGGGGCGCGCTCACCAAGGACGACCTCGGAACCATCGTCGGCTGGGTCAACGAGGAACTGCCCGAGGAGTCGCCGAAGCATCTGCTCGGCATCAGCGAACCCGACGACATCTTCACCGCCATCGAGAACGGCGCCGACACCTTCGACTGCGTCTCGCCGACGCGCGTCGCCCGCAATGGAGCCATCTACTCGCTCGACGGTCGGTACAACATCACCAATGCTCGCTACCGCAGCGACTTTCGGCCACTCGACCCCGAGATCGACAACTACACATCGCAATACAGCCGCGCGTACCTGCATCACCTGTTCAAGGCGAAAGAAGGACTCGCCGCGACGCTGGCGACACTGCACAACGTGTCGTTCGTCGTCCAACTCGTCGACGGAGCACGGCAAGCCATCGTCGACGGCCGGTTCTTCGAGTATCGCGACGAGTTCCTTGGGCGGTACTACGCCGGGTCGCGCTGAGTTCCCGTTTACCCCACCGGTTTCGGTGATGGCGGGAACCACTGCAGATCGGTCGGCACGTACTGCCGGACGATGAGCCGGAATCCGCCCCTCGGTGCGGGCAGCCAGTTCGGGAACATCCGCACGTCGCGCGGCGCCGTCGACGACAACACGATGTCGACAGATCCGTCGCGGTTGCGGGTCAGCGCGGCCGGGTTGCTGCCCAATGAGTAGCGCCCGATCAGGTTGGGTACCAAGAAGTTTGACGTGTCGTACATCGTGACCGACCACCATCCGCCACGGCCTGGATCGACGGGGACCAGCGGACTGCGGGCGGGTAGGTGGATGACATACCGCTTCGACCCGGTGAGCGCGGCGCCCGTGCTGTCGGTCGCGCTCAGGAAGTACCTCGACTCGATCTCCTCGTTGGCGGCCAGCGCCCACCGGGCGACGGCAGCGCGCGTCGAGAAGTCGGTCCCGAAATGGCCGGCTGTCGCCAGCGTCGTCCACGCGCCGCGGTGAATGAGGTCGTTGCCCACCGCGTCGTCGACGGCTCGGGTGCCCGCTGCCATGCCTGCCGCGAGAGCGTCGGCGTGTGGTCCGGCACTCGGCCGGGCGCCCGGCCGCACGCCGACGCTGGCCAACGACGCCACCGCCGCTCGATCGGCCGCCGGCGGCGGGTTCGAGGCAAGCACATCGGCGAGTTCGTCGAAGAACACCGTGCCGTTCGCGTTGAGCTTCTGGGGAGAACGTCCGGTGCAGGTCGGGGTCTTCAGACGCGGTGGCACCGCTGCCGGATAGCCGATTCGCTTCCCGACGCTCAGCCGGGTCTGGGCCTGCAACACCTGGGCGAGCGGACGCTGGTTGCCGGTCGCGAGTATCCGGCCGAGCATCCACACATCCCACGTCGTCGACGACAGACGTCGTGAGCCCGCAGGTATCGGCCCGCGATAGCCCGGTGGAACGACGGTCACCGACGTCGGACCGAAACCGGCGGTCCGGCTGCCGACGTTGCCGATGACGTTGGTGTACATGTCCAAGAACTGCAGAACGACGTAGCGCCCGTGGGACGCGGGATGGCTCAGGGTCACCGGGCCGCGGCGGAGATCGAGAAAAGCGTTGCTGTACAGCGTGTCCGAGTTCGGTGCGACGATCTGCCGGATCAACGGGTTGGCGGTGATCGGGAGGTTGATCAGCGTGTTCGGGGCGCGGTTGCACAGCAGGGTGGATCGGGTTCGCACGACGGCGACGGGAGCCACGCCGTAGATGTAGCCGTTGGTCGCTGCCTGGGCCGCCGACGCGGCGGGCGCTGCCTGGGCCGGCGTTGGTACCGACATCGTGCCGACTCCGGCCAGCAGAGCGGTGACGAGGATGGTCGCCGCTCGCACCCGAATCCGTGGTCGTCTCATCGGGTTCTCCCTGTCAGGTGTGTACGTGCGGTTGTGAACGCGAACTCTATCGGCATCGGGGCGAGCGAAGCGACGGGGCAGTTTGTCCGTTGGCCGCGGGACTGGTCATTGTGGCCAGGAACTCTCGTCGCCCAAAAGTCGTTGAGTTTGCGAAGGTGCTCGTTCTTCAGGCACCCTGGAATTCTCTTGACCATCTCTTTACGAAAGCAGCGATGAGACGACGCGCCAAGCGCCGAAAACGCCGACGACGACGATCTACCTCTTCTGGTGACTGGGCGGCATCATGCTGCTGACCCTGCTCGGAATCTTCATCGGCATCCTCGTGGTCGCCGCGATCACCGCGCTGACCGGCTATTTTGTGGCCCAGGAATTCGCCTACATGGCGGTCGACCGGTCGCGACTCAAGGCGCGTGCCGCCTCCGGTGACGCCGCCGCACGCCGTGCCCTGTCGGTCACGCGTCGAACGTCGTTCATGCTCTCGGGCGCGCAATTGGGGATCACCGTCACCGGTCTTCTCGTGGGTTACGTGGCCGAGCCGCTCATCGGCAGCGGGGTCGGTGACCTGCTCGGCGACGTGGGAATTCCAGTCGGTATCGGTGTCGCGATCGGCACCGTGATCGCCCTCCTGTTCTCCACCGTCGTCCAGATGGTCGCCGGTGAGCTGTTCCCGAAGAACCTCGCGATCGCCCGGCCCGAACCGGTCGCCCGCTGGCTCGCACGCTCGACAACCGCGTATCTCGCCGTGTTCGGCTGGCTGATCGCGCTCTTCGACAAGTCGTCGAATCTGCTCCTGCGCGCGCTGCGCATCGAACCCGTACACGACGTCGAGCATTCGGCGTCGGTGCGCGACCTCGAGCACATCGTCGCCGAGTCTCGCGACGCGGGTGAGCTGCCCGCCGACCTGTCGGTCCTCCTGGATCGGGTGCTCGACTTCCCGACCCGAACCGCGGAACACGCCATGATCCCGCGCCCGGCCGTCGACCATCTCGACGGCGCGACGCCGGCGTCGGAGGTCATCGCGGCGATGAGCACCGGGCACACGCGCTACCCGGTGATCGACCAGACCGGTGACGAGGTCGGAGGCATCGTGCACCTGCACGACGTGCTCGAGTGGTCGGATGCCGTGAAAAACCGTCCCGCACAATCGGACCCAGATGCGACCGCCGACGACCTGTCCCGAGCCGCGGTCGTCGTGCCGTCGACCCTGCCGCTGCCCGAGGTTCTCGAACAACTCGCGGCTGCCGACGACGAAATGGCGGTCGTCATCGACGAATACGGCGGATTCGCCGGCATCGTGACCGCCGAGGACATCGCCGAAGAAGTTGTCGGCGAGATCGACGACGAACACGACGACGTGTCGTCAGATGCCATCGCACGCGCCGACGACGGGTGGCGCGTCCGTGGCGACGCGCACCTTGACGAGGTGTCGCGGACGATCGGTCGTGACCTGCCAGAAGGTGACTACGAAACCGTCTCCGGTCTGGTCATCGCGACCTTTGTGGGACTGCCGAAAGTCGGCGATCAGGTGACGATCGAACTCGCTCCCGATGCCGCCGCCCTCGCCGACGACGAGAACACGCCGAACGAACACATCGTGGCGACCGTTCTCGAGGTGCGCAGACACGTGCCATCGCTGGTGCTGCTGGCACAACCGGAGGCCGACGATGAGTAATCCCTGGGTCGTGTTGGTCGCCACCGTCGCGTTGATCGCGGCAAGCGCCTTTTTCGTGGCGGTCGAGTTCGCACTGATCGCTGCCCGCCGTCACCGGTTGGAGGATGCGGCGTCGACGAGTCGGAGCGCTCGCGCGGCGTTGCGGAGTGCCTCCGAGTTGTCGGTGCTGCTCGCCGGATCTCAGCTGGGCATCACGTTGTGCACGCTGGCGCTCGGTGCGATCACCAAACCCGCTGTGCACCACTGGCTCACGCCCGCCATCTCCGGGTGGGGCGCGCCCTTGTGGTTGGCCGATGTCGCGGGCTTTGTGCTGGCGCTGATCGTCGTCACGTTCTTACACCTCGTGGTCGGCGAGATGGCGCCCAAGTCGTGGGCGATCGCCCATCCGGAACGTTCGGCGATCTTGCTGGCCGTGCCGATGCGTGCCTTCATGTGGGTGACGCGGCCGGTGATCGTGCAGCTCAACCGCCTGGCCAACTGGTGCCTGCGCAAGGTGGGCGTGGACCCGGTCGACCAGGTCGCAACCGGCCAGGACAGCGACGCTCTGAAGCATCTCGTGGAACACTCCGCGACGGTCGGCACGCTCGACGAGCGGTATCACGCGCACCTCACGAGTGCGCTGGAACTCGAGTCACTGACGGTCGGCGACGTGGTCGCGTCGGAGAACACGGCGCTGGTCGGCACGGTGACCCCGGACGCCACCGCCGATGCGATCCAGACCGCCGCACGAACGTCGGGCCATCAGCGGTTGTTGGTGCTGCCAAAGGAGGCTGGGGCGTCGGTCGAGGGTGTTGTGCACGTGCGTGACAGCTTGCGGTCCAACGCCTGCGCCGCCGAACTGATGCGTCCGGTCCTGTCGGTACCGTCCGACGAACCGGTATACGCCGCGCTCGCCACCATGCGTCGCACCCGCACTCACCTCGCGTTGGTCACCGATGACGGCCGGGCGGTCGGGCTGATCACGCTCAACGACGTGCTGCAGCGGCTGCTCTCGACCGCGCACTGACGCGTCGTATTGACCAACGAGCACCCGAAGGCAGGTTGCTGTATCGGCCTGGAATCCGCCCCGGAAACCTGCCGCTGATTTCCACCCTCCGAGGTGCGGCTGCGGGCGAAACGCCGGTATTGGCGGCGTGTCGCGGGGGGTAGTGCGGGGCGGTTCTCGGGGGGCGTGGGTGCCGTCAGCCCCATTCGTCGGCGGTGAAAATCCAGGGCTCCCGGGGTAGCCGTTCAGGGTCGAATCGCTGCGCCAGGACGTTCACCCCGACCGCCTCGTCGCGTCCACCGAGACCGAGTGAGCACGCGATCCGACTGAGCACGGTCGCCACCGGAACGCCTGCGTCGGCAAGGTCGGGGAGCGTGATGGCGCCGTCGCGTTTGCTCAGCCGAACATGCTCGGCGTTGAGCACCATCGGGACGTGTGCGTAGGTCGGCGGGGTCGCGCCGAGCAGCGTCGCCAGATACGCCTGACGCGGCGCCGACGAGAGCAGGTCGTCGCCGCGGACCACTTGGTCGACTCCCTGTGCGGCGTCGTCGACGACGACTGCGAGGTTGTAGGCGGGGGTCCCGTCGTTGCGTTGCACCACGAAGTCGTCGACCACTCCCTCATACGTTCCGTGCAGCATATCGTCGACCGTGAAATGCGTTACCTCGGAACGTATTCGGATTGCGGGCGGACGTCCGGAGGAGCGACGATCAGCCCTCTGTGCCTCGGTGAGGTCGCGACAGGTACCCGGGTAGGCACCCTGCGGTGCGTGCGGCGCGGAGGGCGCCTCGAGGATCTCGCGTCGCGTGCAGTAGCACTCGAAGGTGCGGCTTTGTGCCTGCAGGCGGTCGATCACCGCTCGATACGTCGCCAGGCGGTCGGTTTGATAGATGACCGGCGGCTCCCAGTCGATCCCCATCGAGGTCAGGTCGGCGATCTGGCGTTGATCCGAACCGGCAGCGCTACGATCCAGGTTTTCCATTCGCAGGAGGAAACGCCGTCCGCTGGTGCGCGCGAACAGCCACGCGAGCAACGCCGTGCGGAGATTGCCGACGTGGAGATCTCCCGAAGGAGACGGCGCAAAGCGTCCGGCGTTGGGGTCAGGCATCGACGACGAGATTACCGTCGGGGCGAGCGAAGCGACGGGGGAAGTCGGGGCGAGCGAAGCGACGGGGGAAGTCGGGGCGAGCGAAGCGACGGGGGAAGTCGGGGCGAGCGAAGCGACGGGAGAAGTCACCGCAGCGATGAGATCCGCCGCGCAGCCCGGTCTGTCTTGGCGACCCGCCGCGCCGTTGCGGTTTGTTCGACGAGTGAGGAACGATGGCACCCATGGATCTCCCGGTCATGCCGCCGGTCGCGCCGATGCTGGCGAAGGCGGTCACAGCGGTTCCCGATCAACCCGATGGCGCGCCCGTCTGGTCGTACGAACCCAAATGGGATGGCTTTCGGGCTTTGATCTTTCGCGATGGCGACGAGGTGAGCATCGGATCGCGGGGCGGTAAGGATCTGGCCCGCTACTTCCCGGAGATCGTCGCGGCGGCCCGCGAAGAACTGCCCGACAAGGTGGTGCTCGACGGGGAGATCGGCGTTCCCGCGCTCACCGGCGACACCCACCGTCTGGATTGGGACACGCTGGCTCAACGCATTCATCCGGCTGCCTCGCGGGTGAACATGCTGGCCGAAACCACGCCGGCCATCTTCATCGGCTTTGATGCTCTCGCGCTGGAATCGGCGAGTCTGATGGACGAACCCTTCGAGGTCCGACGCGAGGCGCTGCTGCGCGCGGTCGTCGAACCCGGCCGTGATCGGCGGTTCCACGTCAGTCGGGTGACGACCGACCCTACCGTCGCGCAGGACTGGTTCTCGGCGTTCGAGGGTGCCGGGCTCGACGGCGTGGTCGGCAAACGGCTCGACGGTCGATATCTGCAGAACAAGCGGGAAATGGTCAAGGTCAAGCACAAGCGGACCGCGGACTGTGTGATCATCGGCTACCGCGTACACAAGAGCGGAACTGGTCTCGGATCAATGCTGCTCGGTCTCTACACCGACGACGGCGACCTGCACATGGTCGGCGGCGCGGGTGCCTTCTCCGACGCCAAACGCATTGAGCTGCAGGAGATGTTCGAGCCGATGCGCAAGGACCCGGACAAGCCGTCGCTGGGTGAACCCACGCGATGGCGCTCGGAGAAGTCGGGGGAGTGGATACCGATCCGGCCAGAACTGGTGGCGGAGTTCGCCTACGACCAGATGGAGAACCACCGGTTCCGGCACACGGTGAAGTTCCTGCGGTGGCGACCCGACCGGGAACCGGAGAGCTGTGGCTACGACCAGCTCGAGGTGCCGCTCACCTACGACCTACACGACGTCCTGGAAGGGTCTTGAGATGGCATCCCGTTCTCCCGCAGAGGAACTCGACGTCGACGGTGTCGCGGTGCGACTCAGCAACCCCGACAAGATCTACTTCCCCGAACTCGGTGAGAACGGTGGCCGCAAACGGGATCTCGTCGGATATTACCGAAGCATGGCGCTCGGCGATGGGGCGCCGGAGTACGGCCCGATCATGCGGGCACTCCGGGATCGCCCGACATTCCTGCAGCGTTTCCCCGACGGCGTCGACGGGGAGGAGATCTATCAGAAGCACATCGCCAAGAAGCGGCCCGAGCATGTGCAGTCCACTCGAATTGTCTTTCCCTCCAGGCGTACCGGGGATGCGATCCGTCCGACCATCCCCGCCGACATCGTCTGGGCCGCCAATCTCGGAACCGTGACGTTTCATTCGTGGCCCACGCTGGACGGCGACAACGATCATCCCGACCAGCTGCGCATCGACCTCGACCCGCAACCCGGCACCACCTTCGACGATGTGCGCCGCGTCGCGATCGACGGACTGCGGCCGCTCCTGGAGGAGTTGGGCTACACGGGCTATCCAAAGACCTCCGGCGGCCGTGGCGTACACGTGTACGTGCCGATCGAACCCAAGTGGGATTTCATCGCGACCCGCCGTGCGGTGATCGCATTGGCCCGCGAACTCGAACGTCGACAACCGGATTCGGTGACTACGTCGTGGTGGAAGGAAGAGCGCGGCGAGCGTATCTTCATCGACTTCAACCAGAACGCCCGCGACCGGACGATGGCCTCGCCTTACTCGGTGCGGCGCAGTCCGACCGGCCGGGTGTCGACGCCGGTGACGTGGGCAGAGCTTGCCGACGTCGATCCGGAAGACTGCACGATGGCCACCGTCCCCAAGCTCGTTGCCGACCGCGGCGACCCGTGGGCCGACATCGCCGGCCACCGCCGAGGCCTGGAACCACTACTCGAGATGGTGGCAGCCGACGACGCGAACGGCTTGGGCGACATGCCCTATCCGCCGAGCTACCCGAAGATGCCCGGCGAACCGCCACGGGTACAGCCGAGCAAGAAGGTCGCCGACCACTGGGACGAGAAGGGCAACCGCATCGAGGGCACCTGACCGTGCGTCCCAATCCGTTGACCGTGCGTCGAAAACCGCTGACTGGGCGTCGAAAACCGCTGACTGGGCTTCGAAAACCGCTTACCGTGCGTCTTGACCCGAAGAGTTCGGTGACTAGCGCTCTGACCTGCACACAAGCGTCCACCACCCCACCGCTCTGAGGTGCCCGAGGCGCCAGGCGAGGGATGCCTCGAAGGGCAGGCGAACGGGCCACGTCAGCGAGGCGCCGGACCACTGAAAGTAGGGGAAGGTTCTTCCCCTACTTTCTGCCCCT